>DAIDBG010000001.1 GCA_027310225.1 bacterium
TTCGTACCCTGTTGAGATTGCTGCGCAGGGAAAACTGCTGGGCCAAGCTCATGGGCCCGTATTTCGTCTCTGATCGCAAACCAGATTTTCCAGACGTTAGCCCGCTCGCCCGGGCCATGGTGGCAACAGCACCGGACCGCGTCGTATGGGGCACCGACTGGCCGCACCCCGGTGCGCGCGACTCGATGCCCAACGATGGAACGCTCGCCGACCTGCTGTTCGAATGGGTTCCCGACGAAACGGCGAGGAAGAAGGTATTGACCGACAACCCCGCCCGCTTATACGGGTTCTAGCGCTTCTTTCCCTTGCGCCCCGCCTCGGCGTCGAGCTCGCGCAAGCGCTGAAGATGCTCGCGGATCTTCGCTTCAAGGCCGTACTCCGTCGGCTCGTAGAATCCGCGACGCGGCACGCCTTCGGGAAGGTAGTCCTCGCCGGCCGCATACGCGCACGGCTCGTCGTGCGCGTAGCGATAGTCACGCCCGTAGCCGAGTTCCTTCATCAGTCGTGTGGGAGCATTGCGCAGGTGTTCCGGCACCGGGCGCGAACGGTCGTTACGTACCAGTTCCTGAGCGGCACCAAAAGCAACATAGGCTGCGTTACTTTTCGGGGCCGCCGCCAGGTAGAGCGCAGCCTCTGCCAGCACAAGCTCTCCTTCCGGTGACCCGAGCCGCTCATAGGCCTCGCATGCGTCGAGCGCAATGCGCAATGCGCGCGGATCAGCGAGCCCGATATCCTCCATCGCCATGCGTACGAGGCGCCTGCCGACATAAAGCGGGTCGGCACCCCCGTCGAGCATGCGGACAAGCCAGTAGAGCGCCGCGTCTGGTGCGGAACCGCGAACCGATTTGTGGAGCGCGGATATCTGGTCGTAGAACAGGTCGCCGCCCTTGTCAAAACGCCGGAGCCGCTGGGCCAACGCATTCCGGACGAAGCTCTCGTTGATTTCGGCCTGCCTGCCCTCGGCTGCAGCGATGCCGACCTGCTCGAGCATGTTGTAAAGCCGGCGCGCATCGCCATCGGCTGTGTCCAGCAGCAGCTCTCGCGCGCCCGGCGAGAAGGCGAGGCCCTTCAGGTCCGAACCAGCCGCGCGGTCGAAAAGCTGGCCGAGCTCCTCTCCGGTGAGCGGCTTCAGCACGTAAACCGTCGCCCGTGACAGCAGCGCACTGTTCACCTCGAACGAAGGGTTCTCGGTCGACGCGCCGATGAAGGTGAACAACCCGCGCTCCACGTACGGCAGAAACGCATCCTGCTGCGCCTTGTTGAAGCGATGCACCTCGTCAACGAACAATATGGTATGACGTCCCGACTGCTGAAGAACCAATTCGGCGCGCGTCACCGCATCGCGGATGTCCTTGACGCCGGAGAACACCGCAGAAATCGCGATGAACTCGGCGTCGAAGGCCCGTGCCATCAGCCGCGCGAGGGTAGTCTTGCCGGCGCCCGGCGGTCCCCACAGGATCATGGAGTGCGGCTTGCCGGAATCGAACGCGAGCCGCAGCGGCTTGCCGGGCCCCAGCAGGTGGGTCTGCCCTGCAAACTCGGCTAACGAGCGCGGGCGGAGCCGGTCGGCGAGCGGGGATTGCGGTTCACGCTTCTGGAACAGATCATTCACTGATGACGTCCGCCCCTTTCGGCGGCGTGAAGCTGAACAAATCGGGCGGGAGCCTGGTGTTGCGCTCGATGGTTGAAAACTTGATCACCGTAATCTGCCCGAACTGGTCCCGCAACTCCATCGCCTCGAGCCCGGATTTGCCGAAGCCGAGCCGTATCTTCTCGAAGGCCGTATCCTGGGCCTTGGGTACGGCCTCGAGCCATTCGAGCCCTTCTTGGCTGCCCAGGCTCACGAGTGCATAGTTCTTCTCGATCTCGTTGCTCCCCGCGAGCAGGGCCGCCGGGCTGGACCCCAGGGCGCGGTCGAGCCGACGCACCGTCACTTGATTCAGGTCCTTGTCGTAGATCCAGAGCCTGCTGCCGTCGCCGACGATGACCTGCTCGTAAGGCTTGTCGTATTCCCAGCGAAACTTGCCGGGGCGCGAGAACTGCATCGTGCCGGTCGCCTGCTGCAGCATTTTCAGATTCTTGTCGAGAATCATCTGCGCGAACCGGGCGCGCGCGGTAGTAGTCTGCTCGAGCAACGCCTTGAGGGCGTCCACGCTGGACGCATACGCCGTGCCGGGCAGCAAGGCAAGCAGCAGGAAAAGTTGGCGCATCAGAATTTCTTGACCCGGCCCAGACCCGAGATGATGTGCCCGCCGCGCAGCGTCACCATCGTGATATGGGGGTTGGCCACCGTCGGGTAGCAGTAGGTTTTGACGGCATTGTGACGGAAATTTTCCACGCTCTCATGGTCGGGCCTGCCCGCTCGGAAAAGACACCCCGGCAGTCAAAGCAATCGCCATGCCGATTCAGAGATTCATGGCGAGCCGTTTGCCGTCCCAGTGGTAGCAGTGCCGATAAGACAACGGTAATCGCCGGAAATTCTATACTGATCTACCGCTCCTCGGATGCCGCGGCCGGTACCAGCACGTCACGGTTGCCATTGGACTGCATCGCAGAAACCAGCCCGGCCCGCTCCATCTGCTCGATGAGCCTCGCCGCGCGGTTATAGCCGATGCGGAGGTGTCGCTGCACCAGCGAAATCGAGGCGCGCCGGGTCTTGAGCACGATGGCTACCGCCTGATCGTAAAGGGGATCGGACTCCGCATCCACGCCATCAACGCCGCCCTCGCCTGCCGCCTCCGACTCGGTCTCCTCCAGCACGCTGTCCACGTACTGTGGCCGCGCCAGGTTCTTGAGATACTCCACGACTTTGTGCACCTCATGATCGGCGACGAAAGCCCCGTGCACACGCTGCGGAAATCCGGTGCCCGGCGGCAGGAATAGCATGTCGCCCTGGCCCAGCAGCGCCTCCGCCCCCATCTGGTCGAGAATAGTCCGCGAGTCCACCCGGGCGGACACCTGGAAGGCGATGCGCGACGGGATATTCGCCTTGATGAGACCGGTGATCACGTCCACCGACGGGCGCTGCGTGGCAAGCACTAGGTGGATGCCCGCCGCCCGCGCCTTCTGTGCCAGCCGCGCGACCAGTTCCTCGACTTTCTTGCCAACCACCATCATCAGGTCAGCAAGCTCATCAATGACAACCACGATGAGGGACATCTCGTGCAACGGCTCGGCGGCCTCCGGTAGTGGTGCGAGCGGGTTGGGGATGGGCTTTTTCGCCTTTGCTGCCTCGCGTACTTTCTGGTTGAAGCCGGCCATGTTGCGCACGCCCAGCGCATTCATCAGCTTGTAGCGGCGGTCCATCTCGGCCACGCACCAGTTGAGCGCATTCGCAGCCTGGCGCATGTCGGTCACGACCGGGGCCAGAAGATGCGGAATGCCCTCATAGACCGAGAGCTCGAGCATCTTTGGATCAATCAGGATCAGCCGTACCTGTGACGGCGGCGACTTGTAGACGAGGCTGAGCAACATGGCGTTGATCGCCACCGACTTGCCCGATCCGGTGGTTCCGGCAATCAGCAGGTGCGGCATGCGCCCCAGGTCCGCAATCACAGGATTGCCCGCGATATCTTTGCCGAGCGCCAGCGCCAGCGGGGAAGAAATGTCGGCGTAGTTCTGGGAGCTCAGGATTTCCGAAAGCCGCACGATCTGGCGCGTGGGGTTCGGGATTTCCAGGCCCATCAGGCTCTTCCCCGGTATGGTCTCGACCACGCGGATGCTGACCAC
>DAIDBG010000006.1 GCA_027310225.1 bacterium
GCAACGGCCCGCGCCATCGCGTTGCGCCTGGGCATACTGAGCGAGGGCGGCAGGGTGCTCACGGGCCGGGAGTTGGCGCGGCTCGGCCCCGGGGAGCTCGACCGTCAAGCGCGCGACACCCGCGTCTATGCCCGCGTTGACCCGGCGCAGAAAATCATGATCGTCGCCGGCCTGCAGGACAACGGCGAGTTCGTGGCGATGACCGGCGACGGCGTCAACGACGCGCCCGCCATCAAGCGTGCCGAAATCGGCGTCGCGATGGGCAAGATCGGCACCGACGTTGCGCGGGAGGCCTCGTCCATGGTGCTGCTCGACGACAATTTCGCCACGATCGTCGCGGCGGTGAGGGAGGGTCGCCGCATCTACGACAACATCCGCAAGTTCATCCGCTACGTGATGGCCGGAAACGTCGGCGAGATCACCGCGATTCTCGTGGCACCGTTCCTCGGGTTGCCGATACCGTTGCTGCCGATCCAGATCCTCTGGGTCAACCTCGTGACGGACGGCCTGCCGGGGCTCGCGCTGGCGATGGAGCCGGAGGAGCGGGCCATCATGCGCCGGCCGCCCCGCCCGCCGGACGAGAGCGTGTTTGCGCGCGGCATGGGCCGTCAGGTGGTGTGGACCGGCATCCTGATCGGCGCGATCACGATCGCCGTCCAGTGGTGGGGCATGCAGTACGGCTCGACCGCCTGGCGGACGATGGCGTTCACCGCGCTCACCCTGTGCCAGATGTTCGTGGCGTTTGCCATTCGCTCGGATCGGGAGGCGCTGCTGACGATCGGAATATTTTCCAACCGGCACCTCGCCGGAGCTGTTTTGTTGACGTTCGCTTTGCAGCTTGCGGTGATCTACACGCCGGCGCTCAATCCGATCTTCAAGACCCAGCCGCTGACCGCGCAAGAGCTTGCAATCTCGTTGCTCCTGCCCGCGCTCGTTCTGGTCGCAGTCGAGCTGGAGAAGATCGCGATTCGCAGCGGGCGGCTCTATGCGGAGAGCGGTTGAACTTGCCGCCTGCCGGCAGCCGATCACGCCCGCCTGCGCGAAGTGCGCCGTGCTCGCGCCGGAGGTTCGGCGCGGCCGGGACCGCAGATGGCCCGTTACTTCAGGCTGCTCTTGGCGGCTGCGCTGCCCTCGAGCTTGCTGTCGGACGGGCCGATGACCTTCTGACCGGACTGCATTTTCTGGCTGCTCTTGGCGCCAGCTCTCGCCCGGCTGTCGGACGGTCCGACGACTTTCTGACTGGACCGCATCTTCTGGCTGTCCTTGGCGCCGGAACCGGCTCTCGCCCGGCTGTCGGACGGTCCGACGATCTTCTGATCGGCCCGCAATTTCTGGCTGCTCCTGGATTCGCCCTTGATCGCCGCACGGGTGCCCTGCTTGCTCTCCTTGCTGAATGCGTCCACCGCAGCTTCGGGTTTGGACGCCTCGGCCGCGAAACCGCGGGACGAGACGAGAAGACCGAACGAAACGGCGATAACGACGACCGGCATCAAGCGTGGCATGTGTACCTCCCTGTTAAACGTGATTCGTGAACTGTGTTCATCTGTTGTTTCATGGTTGTTCTTCTTGGCGTGCTTGGCGGCCTTGGCGGTTCAATTATTGTTCTTGCTTTTCCTCCGCGTCCTCTTCGTCCTCTGCGGTGGGAGTTTCCTGTATTGATTGTCTTGGCGGTCTTGGCGTCTTGGCGGCCAATTTAGACTCTTACGCGGCTGCCTGCTTGCGCGTTTCCCCCGCGATGATCGCCGTCACCTCGCGCGCCTCCCTGAGGTTCTCGAATCCCCGGATCGCCGAGTAGAGCGGCGCGACGCGCTCGCGCGGCAGCGCGCGGGACGCGCAGTTCTCGAATTTCTCCTTCAGCAGGGCCGCCGGCAGCGGATTGTCCGACGTGCGGCCCAAGGGCTGGTCCACCTTGGCCGCGAGCGCCCTGCCGCCGCGCAGCGCGATCCGCACTTCCGCGCCGAAATGATTGTCCGCGGGGAATTGCGCCGTCGTGTACGGGGCGGCGTGCACGCGCGGGAGCAGCTTGCGCACCGCCGGATCTTCGTACGCCCGGCCTTCGAAGTGCTCGATCGCGATGCGCCGGTCCGTGAGCGCCCGCGCGACGCAATACTGGACGCTGAATTTGGCGTCGAGATCGGTCTTGGGGTCGGGACGGTTGGTGTGCTCGAGCCGGCGGGCGTGGATCCACACGTCCACGCGCTCGATGTCATCGCCCGCGGGCTTGTGGCTGCGGGCGAGGCCGAGGATCGCGTCGAGCACCGGGTGCGTGCTGCCGCAGCACGGGTATTGCTTGATCGCGATGCCAGGCTTCACGATGTCGAGCGGCCTCGCCCAGGCCGGCAGGATCCTCCCGGCGTCGTAGTGGCCCTCGCCGTTGAAGACGTTGAAATAGCCCTGCTTGTGCTCGAAAGCGCCGTCGTTCGCCGTGAAGCCGTCGCGCGCGAGCAGGGCGGCGAACAGCCCGTTGCGGGCGCACTGGCCGACGTGCAGAGGCTTCACCATGGTTCCAAAGTTGGCCTTGATGCCGGACGCGAGCGAGGCGGCGATGGCGAGCGCGGTGGCGACCTTGTCGTCGGGCAGCTTCATGAGCTTCGCGCAGGCCGCCGCGCAGCCGAAAACGCCGAGGGTGGCGGTGGGGTGCCAGCCCTTCATGTAGTGATGGAGGTGGACCCCGAGCGCGATCTTGCACTCAGTCTCGAAGCCTGCCACGTACGCCGCGAGGAAATCGCGGCCGCTGGCGCCCGTTCCGTCGGCGAGCGCGAACAGCGCGGGCAGGATCGGCGCGGAAGGGTGGCCGCCCAGGGTGTTGTTGCAGTCGTCGAAGTCGAGCGCGTGGGATGCGGTGCCGTTCACCAGCGCCGCGTCGAGCGCGGAGGCGCGGCGGTTCGCGCCGAGCACCAGGCTCGGCCCGCCCGCGCCGCCCGTGATCACGCTCTCCACGATGCGCGCCGCATCCTCGCGCGCTCCGGCGAGCGTCACACCGACGGTGTCGAGGATGCCCACCTTCGCCCAATGAACTGCCTCGAGAGGCAGTTCATTAAAAGTGAGCGAATTGATTCTTTTCGCAAGTTCCAATGCAAGAGTCATAATTAATCCGCCTTGAGGCCGATCTGCCCGATGATCTTCGCGTACTTGGCGACTTCGGAGCGCACGTGGGCGCCGAACTCCTCGGGCGTGCTGCCGACCGCTTCGGCGCCGTCGGCGGCGAGCCGCTTCGCCACCTCGGGATCGCGCAGGATGCGCGTGAGCTCCTTGTTGAGCCTCGCGATCACGTCCGGCGGGACCCTGGCGGGCGCGAGCACCCCGTACCACTGCGTCACTTCATAGCCGGGCACGCCAGCCTCCACCATCGTGGGCAGTTCCGGAACGCCGCTCCAGCGCTTCGGGGTGGTTACCGCGAGCGCGCGCAGCCTGCCCGACTTCACGTGGGGAGCGGCCTGAAGCAGCGTCGAGAACAGCATCTGGATCTGTCCCGCGATCACGTCAATCATGGCGGGATTGCCGCCCTTGTACGGCACGTGCACGATCTTGATCGCAGCGAGCGAGCCGAAGAGGGCGCCGGCGAGGTGCGACAGCCCGCCGGTGCCCGACGAGCCGTAATTGAGATCTCCGGGCCGCGACTTCGCGAGCGCGACGAGCTGCTTTACCGATTTCGCGGGGAGCGAGGGGTGGATCACCAGCGCGTAGGGCTGTCGCGTCGCCTGGGTGACCGGCGCAAGATCCTTCAGCAGGTCGTAGGGGACGGTCTTCAGCAGGGTGACGTTGACGGCGTGACTCGAGGAGATCATGGTGAGCGTGTAGCCGTCGGGCGCGGACTTGGCCGCGAGGTCCACGCCGATGGTCCCGTTCGCCCCCGGCCGGTTGTCCACCAGGACCTGCTGTCCCCAGGCCTCGGAAAGCTTGAGCGCGATGGCGCGGGCGGTGATGTCGGTGCCGCCGCCCGGCGCAAACGGCACGATCAGCCGGATCGGCTTCACCGGATAGGCTTGCGCGAACACTGGCGCCGGCGTAGCGGCGCCCATAATAGCGACGAGCGCCACGAACGCCAGGCGCCGATACGACCCCCGCATCCTGATTCGCATGCCTGCTTTCCTCCAGTCCCTATTTCCATGATTTTTTCGCGTGCAGCGCGAAAAAATCTGGCGGAAGAGAGTGGGAGTCGAACCCACACAGAACCGCAAGCGGCCCCAACCGGGTTTGAAGTCCGGCCGCCCCACCGGGGACGATTCCCTTCCGTGAAGACGCGCTCCAGCGAGCGCGTCTTGATAAAAATACTTCAGGTCAGCAACATAATGCCGCTGCTCCGGGGCATCAATCGAGCCGCAGGCGCTTGATGATACCTTCGGCGGCGTTCCGTGCCTCTGCAGCGGCATCGCGCAGCAGCCCGCTGTAGCCCGCACGCACCGCGCCAATCGCCCAGACCCCTGCCATCGCGGTCTCGAGCGCCTCATTGGTGACGAGGTGTCCGCCCGCGTCGCGCGCGATGGCTGACGGCGCAAACGCTGCGTTGGGCTCGAGCCCGACGTAGGCGAAAACGCCCGCGCAGGAAAGCTCCTCCACTCGCCCGTCGCCCGCGTGCTTCACGTGCACCCGCTCTACCATTTTGCCACCGGAGATCACCTCCACCATCGTGTTCCACATGATGGATATCCGGGGGGTCGTGCCGACGCGCTCGACGAAGTGCCGTTGCGCGCGGAAACGGCCGCCACGGTGGACGAGGTGCACTTTGCGGGAGAATTTCGCCAGCACCAGCGCCTCCTGCAGCGCGGAGTCTCCGCCGCCCACCACGATCACGTCCTCGTTCTGGAACATCGGGCCGTCGCAGTCGGCGCAGCGGGACACGCCGCGCCCCTCGAATTCGTCCTCGCCGGGAACGCCGAGCCTTTTCAAGCGCGCGCCGGAGGCGATGACCACGCTGCGCGCCGCGTAGCGGGCGGCGCCCGTCGCGATCTCGAAAGCCCCGTCGTCGCGGCGTATCGCGGTCACTTCCTCCTGGATGCTGGCGATCCCCGCCTCCGCATTCGCCTGCATCAGCTCGGAGGCGAGATTAGTGCCCGATTCCGCTCCGGGATAGCCGTCGAGCTCGTTCACGTTGATGACCAGCCCGCCGAACAGGCTGGATTCGAGAGTGGCCACGCGCAGCCCGGCACGCGCCGCATGGCCCGCGCAGGCGAGGCCGCTGACGCCTTCGCCGATCACGATCAGGTCATAAGTCTGCTGGATCAAGGGCAGCTCCGTTCAAGGT
>DAIDBG010000010.1 GCA_027310225.1 bacterium
GAGTTAAACCGGCGCCGAAGGCGTCCGGGTTTAACAACTGGTAGGCGGTGGGAGAGTCGAACTCCCGACCAACGGATTAAAAGTCCGCTGCTCTACCGACTGAGCTAACCGCCCATGAAATCGTGACGCGTCACGATTTCATCACATTGAAAAGCCGCGCATTTTAACCCCACGCGGCTTCTTTGAAAAGAAAGATTAGCACGATCAACAAGATCGCTGATACCGGCATTAATCCTGTGAATCCTGTCTGTCAATTGCCTTTGACGCGGTAGCGCGTTGGGTCGGGAATGCCGGCGGCCTCGAACCCGGCGCGCGCAGGCGGCACGCGTCGCAACGGCCGCACGCGGAGCCGCCGCCGGTCGCCTGGTAACAGGAGACGGTGAGCGCGTAATCCACGCCGAGCGCGACGCCTTTTCTGATGATCTCCGCCTTAGTGAGATGGAGGATGGGGGTGTGCAGGGTGAGCTTTTTCCCCTCGACCGCAGCTTTGGTCGCCAGGCTGGCGAGCGCCTCGAACGCGCGCAGGTACTCGGGCCGGCAGTCGGGATAGCCGGGGTAGTCCACCGCGTTTGCGCCGAACCAGATCTCCCGCGCACCGAGCACTTCCGCCCAGGCGAGCGCAAGCGAGAGCAGGATGGTGTTGCGCGCCGGCACGTAGGTGACCGGTATGCCCTGCGTGGGCGACTCCGGCACCGCGATGCTCCGGTCGGTGAGCGCCGAGCCGCCGAACGCCGCGAGGTCGAGGGCAATCACGCGGTGGCCGGCGGCGCCAAGAGCCTGCGCCACGCGCGCGGCGGCGGTGAGCTCGGCGCGGTGGCGCTGGCCGTAGTCCACACTCAGGCAGTGGCACTCGCGGCCCCCCGCGCGTGCGACCGCGAGCGTGGTGGCGGAGTCCAGCCCGCCGGAGAGCAGCACCACCGCCTTCGTCATCGCATCACGCCGGCGGTTTCAAAAGGGGAAATGAAATTTACTTCAAGTTGGCGAGCCGCCGCTTCGCCTTCTCCGCCGCCTCGCTCGCGGGGTAGCGCGCGACCAGGCCGTCCATGGTCTTTCTTGCGTTCCTGGTATCGCCGAGTTCGATCTGGGAGCTCGCGAGGTTGAGCAGCGCATCGGGCACCGAGGCGCTGTCCGGATAGGCCGCGATCAGCTTCTGCTGTGCCGCCATCGCGCTCTTGAAGTCGCGCAGGTTGTAGTAGGAGTCCCCGATCCAGTACTGCGCGCGCGGCGCAAGCTGGCTCCCGGGATATTGCGCGATGAAGTTCTGGAACGCCGCGATCGCCCCTTGGTAGTTGCCGATGCGGCGCTGGTTCTGCGCCGCCTCGTAGGCGCGCCCCTCCGCCTCCGCCGGCTGCGCCGTCCCCGCGGCCTGCGCGGCCGCGGCGCCCGGCGCGGCGCCGGTCGCCTGCGGCTGCTCGAGGCGCTTCAGCCGCGTGTCGAGGTCCACGTACATGTCGCGGCTGCGCTTCGCCGCCATCTGGATGTCGTTGCTCATGACCTCGAGCTGGCCGCGCAACTGCATCAGCTCCTGGCGCAGCAGCTCGATCTGGGAAGCGAGGTCCAGTACCGGCCTCGTGGTTTCGGTCTTGAGCGTCTCCTCGATGCGGGAGAGGCGCGCGGTGAGCGCGTCGTTCTGCTGCTTGAGCTCGTCCAGTCGCTTCGACTGCTCGACGATCTGCTTGCGTGCGACCTCGTCGTCGAACAGCCCCGCGACCGCAGGCAATGCGCCGGCGAGCAGGATCGTGGCGGCGGCTATCAGCAGAGCGGAGCGCCTTCGCCCCTCACCCATCACCCCTCGCCCCTCACCCATCACCCCTCACCCCTCACCCATCACAGAACCGGGTCACTCGCCCTGGTAAACGATGTCACCGCGGCGGTTCTGCGACCAGCAGCTCTCTTCCTGCGCCGTGCACTTCGGCTTCTCTTCCCCGAAGCTCACGGTCTCGATCTGGTCGCTCCGGGCGCCGAGCAGCGTCATCATCTGCTTCACGGCCTCCGCCCGGCGCTGGCCGAGCGCCAGGTTGTACTCGCGGCTGCCGCGTTCATCCGCGTTGCCCTCGATACGCACTTTCGCGCCGCCGTTCTGCTGGAGATATCTCGCGTGCGCGGCGACGATCGGCTTGTACTCGTCCTTCACCAGGTTCGAGTCGAAATCGAAGTAGATGCTGCGCTTGGACAGGATGTTGTTCGGGTCCTTGAGCGGACTTCCCGCGAACGGCTTGCTCGTCAACGGCTTGGCGCTCGGGCCCTGATCGGCCGGCTTGACCGGGGGCCGCTCCACCGTCGCGCCCGGCTTGCGCTCCTCGACCGCGGCGCCTTCCTGCTCCGGGGTAGGTGTGGTGCCGCATGCCGCGAGCACCGACAGCAACAACACGCTCAATAACAGTCTCTTCATCGCTCTGGCTCCTCGTTTCTCGTTGATTGATCTGCTACTTAGACAACGGACCCCACGCCGGTTCGCGCACGTCGCCGGCATCGGCGATCAGGCTCTGCTTGACCCTGCCGTCGCTCGAGACCGCGGACAATATACCACGCCCCCTCACCTCGGTTGCGTAGAGGATCATCCTGCCGTTCGGCGCAAAGCTCGGCGACTCGTCGGCCCCGCCGTCGGTCAGCACCTGCACCTGGCGCGTGGCGAAATCCTGCACCGCGACGTTGAAGCGGGCGCCGTTCCTCTGTATGAACGTAAAGCTCTTGCCGTCGGGGCTGTAGCGCGGCGTGGTGTTGTAGCTGCCCTCGAAGGTCAGCCGCTCTGGCGGCCCGCCGCTCACCGCCACCCGGTAGATCTGGGGGCCGCCGCCGCGGTCGGAAGTGAACAGCAGTTGGCGCCCGTCCGGGGAGAAATGGGGCTCGGTGTCGATCGCCGAGCTGTTGGTGAGCCGCGTGAGGCCGCTGCCGTCGGCATTGATGAGGTAGATCTGCGAGCCGCCGTCCTTGGTGAGCGTGACCGCGAGCTGCCGGCCGTCGGGCGACCACGCCGGGGCGCTGTTGCTGCCCGAGAAATTCGCCACCGCCCGGCGCGCGCCGGTGGTGAGCGACTGCACGTACACCACCGGCTTCTTCCGCTCGAACGAGACGTAGGCGAGCTGCAGGCCGTCGGGGGACCACGCCGGCGAAATGATCGGCTCGTTCGAGGCGAGGATGGTCTGCGCGCCGTAGCCGTCGGCATCCGCCACCTGAAGTTCGTAGCGGTTGCCGCGCTTCACCACGTAGGTGATGCGGGTCGCGAACACGCCCTGATCGCCGGTCAGCTTCTCGTAGATCAGGTCGGCGATCTTGTGCGCGGCCAGCCGCAGGTTGTCATTGCGCGCAACATAGACGTAGCCCGCGAGCTGGACCTGCTTGACCGCGTCCATCAGCCGGAACCTCACGTCATAGCGCCCGTCGGACAGCTGCGAGACGGCCCCGATCACCACCGCCTCCGCGCCGCGCGCCCGCCAGGTCGGGTAGTTGACGTCCTGGGGTTCGTAGGGCGGCGGGTTGACGCCGCCCGCATCCACCAGCCTGAACAGGCCGCTGCGGGCGAGATCGGCGGCCACGACCGGCGTGATCTGCTGGGACAGCCCCGCCTCGGCGCGGAACGGAACGATGGCGATGGGATACTGGGTGGCGCCGCTGCCGACGATCTCGATGGTGAGCGCCGCGCGCGCCGCGAGCGAAGCGGCGGACAGCAGAAGGAACAGCAAGCAACGACGGAGCTTCGCCGACGGCATCATCTTCATGGTGCGTAATTATAG
>DAIDBG010000356.1 GCA_027310225.1 bacterium
GGTCTGCACCACCCACGCGAGCGGCGGCCGCGTTTCCGCGTCTTTCTGCCAGAGCAGCCGGTACTCGAAGTCGTACGGCTGCTTTGGCGCGGGCGCGGCGGCAGGCACCCAGTAGGCGACGATGTTGTCGTTGGTGTCGTCCGGCGTGGGGATCAGCACCAGCTCGACCCGTCCTTCGCCCCATTTGCCCTTCGGCTCGACCCACAGGCTGGGGCGCAGATCGAAGCGCGTCTCCAGCTCCTCGTAGCTCGCAAACGACCGGTCGCGCTGCATCAGGCCGAATCCGAGCGGATCGGTGAGCGCGAAGGAGGTCACTTGCAGGCGCCTGGGGTTCACCAGCGGCCGCCACAGCCATTCGCCGGTAGCGGAGCGGATCGACAGCCCGTCGGAATCGTGCACCTCCGGACGGTAGTCCTCGGCGGCGGAGCGCTGGTTCTCGCCGAAAAAGTACATGCTCGTGAGCGGCGCCAGCCCGAGCTTCGCGACGCCCTCGCGCAGGAACAGCCGGGCCTTGACCTCCACCACGGTGTCCACGCCCGGCCGCAGCACGAACCGGTAGGCGCCGGTCGCGCGCCTCGATTCGAGCAGGCCGTAAACGGTAAGTTCCCGGGTGTTCAGCGCGGGGCGCTCGATCCAGAATTCGACGAAGCGCGGAAATTCCTCGCCTGAGGCAACGGCGGTGTCGAGCGCCAGCCCGCGCGCGGACAGGCCGTAGCACTGTCCCTTGCCCAATGCGCGGAAGTAGCTTGCCCCCAGGAACACCAGCATCTCGTCCTTGTAGTCCGGCGTGTTGAGCGGAAAGTGCACGCGGAAGCCCGCGAAGCCGAGGCCCTGCAGCTTCTTCGGGTCGAGCTTGTTCGGCCCGTAGTCGAAGGCTTCCGGGTCGAACGGGATCTCGCGCACGCCGTCCGCCGTGATCTCGTTGATCCTGACCGACTCGCCGTAGCGCCAGCCGCGGTGAAAGAACGCCAGTTCGAACGGAAGCCCGGCGCGGCGCCAGTAGAACCGCTCGGGCTTGAACCGGATCGCGCGGTATTGCCCGTAGTCGAGGCTTTGCAGCTCCTTGGGAAGGCTGCTCTGCGGTTTTTTCGGCGGCGCGGCGGCGAGCTCGCGCGCGCGGCGCGCGACGTCCTCGAATTCGAACGCGAGCGCCGCCTGATGCGCAAGCAGGTAGAGCCATGCCGCGCCCAGCGCGGCGATGTGGCCCCTCGAGATCTGCGGGATGAACGTCATGGGACTGTTGCCACGCCCCGACAGTTGCGCGCGCAAATGCCCCGGCAGGGGGCCGGATGCCCCGTCCTGCGCATGCTGGTGCGCTCCTGGATGGACCGTGGTCCGACTATTTCGTCAGCGCGCGGACGAGCCAGTTCCCGACGTCATGGATTTCCTGCGTACACACCGAGTGCTGCATCGGGTACTGGCGCCACTCGATCGAATAGCCCAGCCCGGCGAGGAAGGTCATGGAACCCGCGCCCATCATGAGCGGCACGACCGGATCGAACAGGCCGTGCGCCATGAAGATCGGCGTGGCCTTGTTGGCCGCCGCGGCTTCCCGCGGCAGCGAGTCCGCGAGCGGCAGGTAGGTCGAGAGCGCCATCACGCCGGCGAGCCGGTCCGGGTAGCGCAGCCCGGTTTCGAGCGCGATTGCGCCGCCCTGAGAGAAGCCCGCGAGGACGATCTTTTCCGGAGCGACGCCGCGGCTCCGCTCGCGCTCGATCAGCGCGTTGATCTGCGCCTGCGATTCGCGCACGCCCTGCTCGTCGGCGCGCCGCGACTTGCCCTCGAGGTCGCCGAAGGACACGTCGTACCACGCGCGCATCACGTAGCCATTGTTGATCGTGACCGGGCGCATCGGCGCGTGCGGGAAGACGAAACGCACGGCAGGCGCGCCATCGAGGCCGAGCTCGTCCACCACCGGCACGAAGTCGTTGCCGTCGGCGCCAAGGCCGTGCAGCCAGATGACGCTTGCCGATGGGCTCTTTCCCGTTTCTATTTCAACCGTTTCCAGCAACTTTTCCATTCAACCGCCATGAGATTCAATAATCGAACGACTTGACGCTCGGCCTGACGCGCACCCGCTTCGCGGGCGTCGCTGTCGAGGCCGCAGTTAGATTGCGTGACTGTCACGAATTCCATCGGTACGGATAGTCCATTTGGGCAGCGATTCGTGCGCGGGCCTCCGCGCCTGCCAGTTTCTGCACGATGCCGCGGTCTTAAGCCAGTCAACAAACGCGCGGTCATTCTGGAGGGTCCTGGTACCGAACCCCCCCGGCAAAAATACCATGTCATAGGAATCGAGGGGCTCGGCTACCCTATTTGCCTCAATCCGAAGCCCTCGGTCGTCGACAACATTCTGGGCGGTTGAGCAGGTACGCCACTCGAAATCATCCATGATCTTCATGGACTTCAGGCGTGTTACTGGATCGTAAAACCCGATGAAATCCAGAGATGTCATGCGATCAAAAATGACGAATGCGGCTTTCATCGAGCTCCTATCCTCAGTTTGCGCAATCAACGCGGCGCTCACCGGCGCGTGCACGCCAGCGAGGCACTGCTTGCGCGCCTCCGTGTGCAGCTGCGGATTAGCGGTTTTCCTTCAGTTTGTCTAGATCGACTCGGAAAAGCACCGGAAACGTCTTGCTCCATCTCTGCCAGCGCAGCGAACCCGCTTCCGAAACCGACCAAAGGCGACCATCATCATCAAACGCGATGTCCTCGATCCCGATGACCATCTCGTAACGAGCCGCGATCTGACCTGTCTTGCTGTCCAGCCTGTACAGGAGGCCGAACCGGCTGCTGCTTGCGGTGATCCAGAGATTTCCGGCCTTGTCGAATGCGGCCCCTTGGGCCTCTTGCGGAAGCGGAATCAACCGGACGGCCACGGCTTCGTCCCGAGCACCTCCCCCGCGCCTGCCGTCAAGGGAAGGAACGCGCGGAGCACGAGACAAGCGCTGACGACCCATCTTACAAGGCAACGGTGCACAACCATCCTCCGCCAACGAATCGCGTTTCAGCTGCCGCCAAATTCACCAGCGGGCGGCACGAAGCTGAACGTGCCGGTATACCGGCCAGCGCACCCCAGTCGCGTACCCGTACACCAGCACCCTCACCATCATCGTCGGGTGATAGGGCTGGTTGCGTGGGCCGCCTGCGGCGTAACGCGCGTGAAAGGCGCTCAGGTCCAGAGAATCGATCGTATCGCTGATGAAGTATGCCAGGTGGCCTTCCGGGCGGCCAGTCTTGCAGCGCCGCCGGCAGCAACTACGCTCGGCGATTACTTCGCGCCGCACAACGAGACCTCCCTGCGCTGGAATTGCGGGCCGAGCGTCTGTGCTACGCCGCCGACACGGGCTGCATCGCGGATTGCGGGATTCCGCGCGATGTGGCGGCGCAAAGCCCGAGGGCGGTATAGTAGAAGCGGAGTGGGGACAGGGAATAAAGCGGTGGCGGCCAAGAAGAAAGCCAATTCCAACGGTGCGAATGTCGGCTATGAAGCCGAGCTGTGGAAGATGGCGGACGCGCTGCGCGGCAGCATGGACGCCGCGGAGTACAAGCACGTCGTCCTCGGGCTGATTTTCCTCAAGTACATCTCCGACGCGTTCGAGGAGCTGCACGCCAGGCTCCAGGCCGAGAAGAAGCAAGGCGCCGACCCGGAAGATCCGGACGAGTATCGCGCGAAGGGCATCTTCTGGGTGCCGCCCGAGGCGCGCTGGTCGCACCTCAAGGCGCAGGCGAAACAGCCGACCGTCGGCCAGCTCGTGGACGCGGCCATGGAAGGCATCGAGCGCGACAACCCTTCGCTCAAGGGTGTTCTGCCTCGGGACTACGCGCGGCAGGCACTCGACAAGACCCGTCTCGGCCAGCTCATCGACATGGTGTCCAACATCCAGGTAGGCGACGCCGAGGCCCGCTCCAAGGACGTGCTCGGGCGCGTGTACGAGTACTTCCTCTCGCAGTTCGCGAGCGCCGAGGGCAAAAAGGGCGGTGAGTTCTACACCCCGCGCTGCGTGGTCAAGCTCCTTGTCGAGATGCTGGAGCCTTACAAGGGCCGCGTATACGACCCCTGCTGCGGCTCATCGGGCATGTTCGTGCAGTCGGAGGAATTCATCGTCGCGCATGGCGGCAAGCTCGGCGACATCAGCATCTACGGCCAGGAATCCAACTACACCACCTGGCGCCTCGCCAAGATGAACCTCGCGATCCGCGGCATCGAAGGGAGAATCGAGCACGGCGACACCTTCCACAACGACCGTCACCCCGACCTCAAGGCCGACTACATCCTCGCCAACCCGCCCTTCAACGTGAGCGACTGGGGCGGCGAGCGCCTGCGCGAGGACAAGCGCTGGAAATACGGCGTCCCGCCCGCCGGCAACGCCAACTTCGCCTGGGTCCAGCACATCGTCCACCACCTGTCGCCCATGGGTCTCGCCGGCTTTGTCCTCGCCAATGGCTCCATGTCGTCAAACCAGTCCGGCGAAGGCGAAATCCGCAGGAACCTCATCGAAGCCGACCTCGTGGACTGCATGATCGCGCTCCCCGGCCAGCTCTTCTATTCGACGCAGATCCCCGCGTGCCTCTGGTTCATTGCCCGCGACAAGCGCGGGCAACCCTCACCCGCCGCTTCGCGCCACCCTCTCCCAATGGGAGAGGGCCGGGGTGAGGGCGAGCCTGCCCAATTCCGGGACAGGCGTGGCGAAGTCCTGTTTATCGACGCCAGGAAATTGGGCAGGCTCGTAGACCGCACCCACCGCGAATTGACGAACGACGAACTGGCGCGCATCGCCAAGACCTACCACGCCTGGCGCGGCGAGAAGGACGCGGGCAAGTACGAAGACGTTCCGGGTTTCTGCAAGAGCGAATCGCTGGAGGAAGTCCGCAAGCACGGCAATGTGCTCACCCCTGGCCGCTATGTCGGTGCAGAAGAAGCGGAAGATGATGGGGAGCCGTTCGAGGAGAAGATGAAGCGGCTTGCCGCGACACTGCGTGCGCAGCAGGCCGAAGCCGCGAAGCTGGACGAGACGATCGCTGCCAACCTAAAGGAACTCGAGTATGGCAGGTAAGTGGCCCGTCAGGACGATAGCTGAGTGCGCTTCTGCGGAGCCGTATTCGACTCAGATTGGGCCGTTCGGCAAAGCGCTCATGGCGGAGGAGTACGCGGAGTCCGGGGTTCCCGTGCTCCGTGGAGTAAATGTCAACCGTGGTCGCTTCCACGACGATGATTTCGTCTTCGTCGACGAGACGACGGCTGACCGTTTGAGGAAGTTCGAGTCATTCCCCGGCGACGTTCTCCTTGTGCACAAAGGCACGCTTGGCGAGATCGGGCTTATGCCGAGACGGCGCCGCTATCCGCGCTACATCATGGGCAACAGCATGATGAGGGTGCGCTGTGACCAGCAAAAGCTCTTACCCGAGTATCTCTACTATTGGCTGTCATCTCGGGCTGGCCAGCATTACTTGTTCAGTCGTGTTTCCCAAGTCGGTGTTCCGCAGATCCAGACTCCACTTAAGACGCTTCGGGAGGCAGCGCTTCCCGTTCCCCCGTTACCCGAGCAACGGGCCATCGCGCACGTCCTCGGCACTCTGGACGACAAGATCGAGCTGAACCGGCGGATGAATGAGACCTTGGAGGCTATGGCGTGGGCGCTCTTCAAGTCGTGGTTCGTGGACTTCGATCCCGTCCGCGCCAAGGCCGAGGGCCGGGACCTCGGCCTTCCCAAGCCCCTCGCCGACCTCTTCCCCGCCCGCTTCGTCGACTCCGAACTCGGCGAGATACCGGAGGGGTGGGAGGTGGGGGTGCTGGGCGACGTTGCGGAACATCCTCGTCGCGGCGTACGGCCGGACGTGATTGCTCCGGGCACGCCCTACATCGCGCTGGAACACATGCCAAAGCGGTGCATCGCGCTCTCGGAGTGGGGAATCGCCAACGGACTCGAAAGCAGCAAGTTCGAGTTTCGGAAGGGCGAGATTTTGTTTGGAAAGCTCCGGTCGTACTTTCACAAGGTCGGCGTCGCGCCCGTAAATGGCGTGTGCTCGACGGACATCGTGGTCGTTGCGCCCCGAACCCCGCACTGGTTTGGATTCGTGCTCGGTCACGTGTCGAGCGACGAGTTCGTCGAGTACACGAACGCAGGCTCGACTGGCACAAAGATGCCGCGGACGAGTTGGGGGGAGATGTCGCGGTACGCAGTCGCAGTGCCACCGAGGGCTGTCGCCCAAGCATTCACGGAGAGATTGCGACCGCACGCTGAGCGGATCATCGCCGCGATCCACGAGTCCCGCACCCTCGCCGTCCTGCGTGACACGCTCCTGCCCCAGCTCATCTCCGGCGAGCTGCGTCTCAAGGACGCAGCAGTTAGCCGGCAGTCAATTGCAGGCGAACACACGATAGCCGAGCCATGAAGGTTTCTCGGCTCCTCATACAGAACTTTCGCGGGATAAGGGAAGCCGCACTTCACTTCCCCGATCACGTTGTCCTGGTCGGTGACAACAACGTCGGCAAATCGACTGTCATCGAGGCACTCGATCTTGTGCTCGGGCCTGATCGGCTCAATCGCCTCCCGAAGATCGACGAGCACGACTTCTATCTCGGCAGCTACATAAGCGCGGAGGGTGAGCCGAGGAAGGAAGTCCGAGTAGAAGCCACCGTGACGGGGCTCAATGAAGAGCAGCAAGCCCGCTTTAAGGACTACATCGAATGGTGGAACACGACGGCGAAGGCCTTCCATGACGCACCGGTCGAGGGCGTTGATCATCCGCACGTTCACGCAGGCGTCAGAGTTACCTTCGTCGGCTTCTATGATCCTGAAGAAGACGACTTCAAGGGCGAGACGTACTTTTCGCGGAGCCTCGAAGAGGGTGGAGCGCCCCAAGTCTTCTACAAGAAGGACAAGCAATTCTGCGGTTTTCTGTACCTGCGGTCGTTGCGCACGGCTACGAGAGCGCTCAGCCTCGAACACGGCAGCCTTCTCGACATTATTCTGCGCATCAAAGAGATCAGGCCGCAGATGTGGGAGAAGACAATCGGGCAGCTGAGCGGACTCACGGTCGCGAGCGACCCGGAGCTCGGCATATCCGGCGTACTCGAGAGCATCGATGCGGCGATCAAGAAGTACGTGCCCCGCGAGTGGGGCGTCACACCGCATCTGAAGGTCTCGAACCTGACGCGCGAAAGCCTGCGCAAGGTCATTACCGCCTTCATCGCGACCGGCGATGGCGATCACGCTGCCCCGTTCTACCGGCAGGGGACGGGCACCATCAACATGCTCGTCCTCGCCATGCTGACGCAGATCGCGCAAGACAAGCAGAACGTCATCTTTGCGATGGAGGAGCCGGAGACGGCGATACCGCCTTACGCGCAAAAACGGATCGTTCATGAAATCCGCAAGCTCTCGTCGCAATCGCTGTTCACCTCGCACTCGCCTTACGTGCTGGAGGAATTCGATGTCGGTGAGGTCGCGGTTCTCACCCGCGCGTCCGACGGCGTGCTGAAGCAATCAACCATTGAGCTCCCGTCGA
Source organism: bacterium (assembly GCA_027310225.1). GTDB lineage: Bacteria > Pseudomonadota > Gammaproteobacteria > Burkholderiales > SG8-41 > SG8-41. The sequence goes on from DAIDBG010000356.1 coordinate 7,516, forward strand.
GCATCAAGCACAAGCGCTACCGGCGGGAGTTCCGCACGCGCTTTTGCGAGGGGCTGCTTGCGCGCCGTATCCTGCTCGCGGAAGGCGCGACCGAAGCAGCTTCGATGCCCGCGGCGGCGCGGCGCCTCGCTGAGATCGACCCGGATACGTATTCGTCGTTTGAGGCGCTCGGGCTTTGCACCGTGGACACCGGAGGCGATGGCAATATCGCGGACCTCGGCAAACTCTACGGCACTCTCGGAAAGACGGTCTATGCCGTTTGCGACAAGCAGGAAGCACCGCGTCAGGCAGCCATCGAAGCGCAAGTGACAAAGCTGTTCATGCATGAAGAGGCGGATATCGAGAAACTGGTGCTCAAGAACACGACACAGCCCGCGCTTGAACGGTTCATTGACGCCATCGAGCTGCCGCCTCATCTCAGCGCCAAGTATCCCAACCCGAAGGCAAATGCGCTTGACGTCGTATCCGAATTCTTGGGGTGGGCGAAGGGCAATTGGGGACTCGCGGAGTTTCTCTCGCAGTGTAACGAAGCCGAAATCCCCGAATGGATTCGCAACACCTGCTGCGAACTGCGCGATCTGTGCCAGCCCCCGGCGCCCGAGGAAGGGAAGGCCGAGGGTGACGAACATGCTCCGCCGGTGCCAGCGGCGGAAGAAAACGCCGGGGGTGCGGCTGGTCTTGTTTGAGCTTTCCGACAAGAAGAAAGACATCCTCGCCCATGACGGCCATCTGCTGGTCAAGGGCGGCCCGGGATCGGGCAAGACGACCATCTCGATCATAAAGGCCGACGTGCTGGTATCGGAGGCGCTGCGGCCTGGCCAGAAGGTGCTATTCCTCAGCTTTGCCCGCGCCACCGTCGCGCGCGTTGTCGAGGCGCTGGACGATCATTCGAAGAACAGGGTCCAAACCAGAAGCAGGGTTGATGTTGACACCTACCATGCGTTCTTCTGGCGGCTACTCAAGACGCACGGCTATCTGGTCGGGTTGCCGAGGAAGCTGGAGATTTTGACACCCCCGGCCCAGGCCATTGCCTTGTCAGCGATCCGCCACGAGTTCGGCCCGCTAAAGAAACTCAGCGATGCCCAGAAGGCGAAGCGAAGCGAGCGGGAACGTGCCGAGTTGCAGCGCCTCGCGTTCGAGGAGAGCAAAGTCTGTTTCGACATGTTCGCCGAGCTGGTGGCGCAGATTCTCGGCGGCAGCGTGAAGATCAGGAAGCTCGTTTCGTCCGCCTATCCCGTCATCATTCTCGATGAGTTTCAAGACACGAACGCCGGACAGTGGCTCGTCGTCCAGCAACTCGGGATCGACAGCACGCTGATTGCGTTGGCCGATGAGGAGCAGAGGATTTATGACTTCATCGGCGCGGACCCGGACCGCCTGAATCACTTCAAGAAACGCTTCAATCCGGGCGAGTTCGATCTGGGAAACGAGAACCACCGCAGTTCCGGCACGGACATTACCCGCTTTGGCGACGATTTATTGAAGGGAACGTTCAGCGGAAAGTACCAAGGAATGAGGCTGTACCAGTTCCCGGTAAATCAGAATCAGGCCATGGCCGCCCTCAAAGGGCAGGTCCTTCAGGCCCGCAAGCGCCTGATCGACAGAAAGACCAGGGACTGGTCCCTTGCAGTCCTAGTTCCGACGAAGCAGCTCATGCGGGAAGTCTCCGATGCGTTCCGCGCGGGGCAGCCATCGATGCCTCCCATCGACCACCGTGCGGCAATTGACATGGAAGGCGCGATTGTCGCAGCGGAGATCATTGCGTTTCTACTTCAGCCTCGCCGCGCGGGCGACTTCGAGGCGTTTGTCGGGCTGCTGTGCAACTTCTTTCGCGGCAAGGGCGGCGACGATCCATCCAACAAGGATATTTCAGAATCGCTTGCCATCGACAAGGCCTTGCAGAAGGCTGCCGAGCGCGCGAAGCAAGGAAAGGAGGCACCCGCGAACAGCATCATCCGCCCCATTCGCGCAGGCTACGAGCAATGCGCCGCGTTCAAGCCAAGCGGAGACCCCGACAAAGACTGGCTGGGCATCCGAAACATACTGGCCGGGTGTGGCTGTACGCGGCTCGCGGAGGTTGCCGAGGAAGCGCGCAATGTCCGATTGCTGGACCGTGGAACGCAACTACGCGACGCGCTATCGCTCGATTGGCGCAGCAATGGCGCTTACAAGAATGCCCTCGACATCGTAAAGCAAGCGTTCGTTCAAGAGCATTTCGCCACGTCGACGAGACGGGAATCGGGTGTCGTCGTGATGAACATGCACAAGGCGAAGGGCAAGCAGTTCGATGAAGTCATCATCTTTGAGGGATGGCCCCGGTACGCCAAGAAGCGAGTCGTCGCGAATCCTCATCGCATCGTGCCGGGTAATGTGGTTGGCGAATATCTTACGCACGCCCGATACAATTTCCGCGTCAGCGTAACTCGCGCGAGAACGCAGACTACGATAATGACGCCAGAGCCCGATCCTTGCATTCTGCTTCGATCGGCAGGATAGGACCGTTCAGTTGGCAACACGCGAGCCTATCTTGGCAGACGACGTTCTAAGAGATCGGAACCGGGAAGATTGTGGCGAAACGTTGACAGATATGCAGAAAAGTCTACTATTCGCCACATGCCTACAGCCACAGACCGCGACCGCACGCTGAAGCTCGCCCGCCGCAGCCAGGGCGTGACGGCGCGCGAGCTGGCGCAGGCCGGGATTCACACCCAGGTGCTGAGCCGGCTGGTGACTGGCGGGGAGCTTGAGCGCATCGCGCGCGGGCTGTATCGACTGCCCGAGCATATGGTCACCGAGCATCACGGGCTCGCCGTCGCGGCGGCCGCGGTTCCGCACGGTATCGTGTGCCTGCTCTCCGCGCTGCAATACCACGGCATCGGCACGCAGCTTCCCTCTGAGGTATGGATGGCGATTGACCGGCGCGCGCGGCGGCCGGCGCTGCGCTATCCGCCGCTTCGCATCGTGCGCTACACGGGCGCGGCGCTCACCGAGGGAGTCGAGACGCACCGGCTCGAGGGCCGGGAGGTGCGCGTGTACAACGTCGCAAAGACGATTGCGGACTGCTTCAAGTACCGCAACAAGATCGGCCTCGACGTGGCGCTGGAGGCGCTGCGGGAAGCGTGGCGCGCGCGCCGCTTCACCATGGACGCGCTCGACCGCTACGCGGCCGTCTGCCGCGTGCAGCGCGTGATGCGGCCCTACCTCGAAGCGCTCGCAGCGTGACCCGCGCACGCGAGGGTCTCGCTCGCTCGGTGCAAGTGCGGCTCGCGCGGCACGCGAAAGAGATCGGCGTCGATCCCAACCTGGTGCTCACCCGCTATGCGGTGGAGCGCTTCCTGTACCGCCTTTCGCGCTCGGCGCACGCCGAGCGGTTCGTGCTGAAAGGGGCGCTGCTCCTCCTCGCGTGGCTCGGCGAGACGCTGCGGCCCACGCGCGACG
>DAIDBG010000019.1 GCA_027310225.1 bacterium
CCGGAGCCGCGCAGCACTTTATCCGGCGGAAGCAGCATCTTATCGCATCCCCGGCGTTTGCCGCTCCATGTCTCCAGGAAGGCCGCTTGAACAAACCGGGCCAGCCGAAACTGCTCACCTACCGCGACGCCGGCGTCAATATTGACGCAGGCGATGCGCTCGTGGAGAACATCAAGCCGTTCGCCAGGAAGACGCTGCGCGAGGGCGTGCTCGCGGGCATCGGCGGCTTCGGGGCGCTGTTCGAGATATCGCGCAACTACCGCGAGCCGGTGCTGGTCTCCGGCACGGACGGGGTGGGCACCAAGCTGAAGCTCGCGATGCAGCTCGGCCGCCACGACACGATCGGCGTTGATCTCGTGGCGATGAGCGTGAACGACATCCTCACGCAGGGCGCGGAGCCGCTGTTCTTCCTCGATTATTACGCGTGCGGCAAGCTCGACGTCGCCACCGCCACCGAGGTCATCCGCGGCATCGCCGCCGGCTGCGAGCAGGCCGGGTGCACGCTGATCGGCGGAGAGACCGCCGAGATGCCGGGCATGTACCCGACCGGCGAATATGACCTCGCGGGCTTTGCGGTCGGCATCGTCGAGAAAAGCGAGATCATTGACGGCTCCACCATCGAGGCGGGCGACGTGGTGCTGGGGCTCGCTTCGAGCGGCCCGCACTCGAACGGCTACTCCCTGATCCGCAAGATCGTGGACGTGAAGCGCGTTGACCTCACGTCGAGACTGGAGGACACGCCGTTGAGCGATCTGATCATGGCGCCCACGCGGATCTACGTCAAGCCGCTGCTGAAGCTCATGAAGCGCGTGAACGTCAAGGGCCTCGCCCACATCACCGGCGGGGGCCTCACCGACAATCTTCCGCGCATCCTGCCGCACGCGCTGGCCGCGCGCATCGAGCGCGGGAACTGGCCGCTGCCCCCGCTTTTCCGGTGGCTGAAGCAGCAGGGCAACATCGCCGACCGTGAAATGTTCCGCGTCTTCAACTGCGGCGTCGGCATGGCGGCGGTGGTGGGCGCCGAGGAAGCGGCGGCGGCGGAGAAGGCGCTGCGCGCCGCGGGCGAGACGGTATGGCGCATCGGCCGCATCGAGCGGCGCACGGGCGAGGGGCCGCAGGTCGTCATTGTCTGACGGCTGTTCAAGCGAGTCGCAGTTCAACGGTTCCCGCTTTACACTTTGAACTTGGAACACGGAACCCGGAACACGAAACTCGGAACCCAGAACCCGGAACATTGAACTTGGAACTTTGAACGAGACGTCACCCATAACTCGATGGCCGACAGGAACATAGTCATTCTCATATCAGGCCGCGGCAGCAACCTGGAGGCGATCCTGGAGGCGCGGCTGCCGGCGCGCGTTGCCGCCGTCATCAGCAACAACCCGGCCGCGCGCGGGCTCGCCATCGCGCGCGAGCGCGGGATCGCGACCGCCGTGGTGGACCACCGGACGTTTCCCGACCGCGCCGTGTTCGACGCTGCGCTCGCCGCCGAGATTGACCGGCACCGCCCGCACCTGGTGGCGCTCGCGGGATTCCTGCGCATCCTCACCGACGGCTTCGTCGAGCGCTACCGCGGGCGGCTCATCAACATCCACCCCTCGCTGCTGCCGGCCTTCCCCGGGCTCGACACGCACCGGCGCGCGCTGGAGGCGGGCGTGCGCATCCACGGCTGCAC
>DAIDBG010000025.1 GCA_027310225.1 bacterium
CATGGCTTTGAGCACCTGGCTCTTCACCCGCTCGCTCGCGGCGCGCTCCATCGCCTGGAACGCGTCGTTGCGGTCCCAGCCGTTTCGCACCTGCACCAGCATGTCGCAGATGCCGGAGGTCGGCGTGACGTGAAGGCGCGGATTCTGCGCGAGGATGTTGGCGAGCAGGGTTGAGCCGCTGCGCGGCAGCCCCGCGAGAAAGTAGATGCGCTTGGCGTTCGGCATGGGTTAAGGCGCCGCCTTCGGTTCGTCCTGGGTTTTGAACGGATTGCGAATTTGCACCGTCCCGATCAATTGGCCGTCGGAAAAATCCTCCGACACGATCTCCTGCAGTCCATAGTGCTCGGCATAGGCCCACAGGTGCGCGTCGAGCCAGTCGAGTTGATACGTTGCTACCGCGCGGATCGCAGTCCGGAGCAGCGATTCCGTGGGGTACAGGACCTCGAACTGGGCGAGCAGTTCTTCGGCTTCGCGCAGGGCGTCGGGCCGCGCCAGCAGGCTCGCTTTGCCGCGGCCCAGCGGCCGGCTGACCGCTTGAATGAATTCGACGATGGCCTGGTGGGGCAGGCGCAGCGTGTCGCGTTCGATGCCCTCACGCAGCAACTCGCGTGCAACGCGTTGCTTGGCTGGATCCCTCGGATCGAAGCGGTAGACCAGGACGTTGGTGTCGACCAGCGCCGTCATCGGCGGTAGAGGTCTTCGCGAGTCCAGCCCCGGCTCTTGCCGCGTGGCAGGCGCTGCGCGCGTTCGCGCTTCGCCTGGCGCAGCGTGGCGGAGTCGAACAGGCGCAGTCTTTCGGACACGGGAAAGCCCGCCTTGGGCATCGCGGCGGCCCGCGCCCGCAATGTGCCCGCGGCCTCTTCCCATTTGATTTCATCGCCCACCCGGATTCCGAGTTTCCCGGCCAGCGTCTTCGGAATGGAGACCTGATACTTGGTGGTTACCTTGCTCATGGTAAGGCAATTGTAATACTGCATGCCTTACTGATCAACGGCGTGCGCGGTGGAACCTGATCACCCCGGGCGATTGACATATTGATGCTCCCGGCGCATGCTTCGATGCATGCGCACCACCGTTCGCCTCGACCCGCGCCTGCTGACCGAGGCCAAGCAATACGCCGCCGAAACGGGTCGGACGCTGACTGCCGTGCTGGAAGACGCGGTTCGCGAATCCCTCGCCCGGCGCCGCGCGCGCCCAAAGATGAAGCCGGTCCGCCTCAAGACCGCGAAGGGCGGCGGCACCCGGCCCGGGGTGGATCTGGACGACAGCGCGTCGCTTCTCGATCTGATGGAGTCCTGAGCTGGTCCTCCCGGACGTGAACGTCCTCGTGTACGCGCACCGCGAGGACACGACGCGGCATGCCGGATGCCGCGGCTGGCTCGAAGCCCTCATCAACGGCGACCAGGCCTACGGCATGTCGGAACTGGTGCTGAGCGGGTTCGTGCGCGTGGTCACCCATCCCAAGGTCTTCACCCGCCCGAGCAGGATCGCGGACGCCCTCGCGTTCGCCGGTCAGCTGCTCGGCCGGCCGAACTGCGTCCCGGTCGCCCCCGGGCCGCGGCACTGGGAAATCTTCCGGCGGCTCTGCACTGAGAGCGGCGCCAAGGGCAACCTCGTGCCCGACGCCTATCTCGCGGCGCTTGCGATCGAATCGGGCTGCGAATGGGTGACCACCGACCGCGACTTCAGCCGTTTCGCCGGGCTGCGCCGGAGCTATCCGGCGCAGTAAGAGGGACTGCTGCTCCGAATCGCCTGCCTTGAATCCCGGTCCGGCATAGAACGAACCCGTTCGCGGCGCCGAACTTCGTGCCCGGCGCCGTCAGGCGGGTTTCACCAGGTCGAGCGCGCGCCCACGAAGAGCGCCGCGTTCGACTGGCCGTTCTTGAGCTCCGCGCTCACGTCGGCGAAGAGCGCCACGTTCTTGCGCACCTCGCCCGAGGCGCCCAGCCCCAGCACCACGCCGTCGCGCTTGA
>DAIDBG010000030.1 GCA_027310225.1 bacterium
CTGCGGTACCCGGCGCGGCGGCCGGCGCCGCCACGGCCGCGGGCGTCGCGGCCGCGGGCGTCGCGGCCATCCCGCCATGTTGCATGCGCTCGACGTCGAGGCTCAGGCGATCCATGCCGGACTCGAGAGCCTCGAACAACGCGGGCGGGAAATCGTCCGCCTCGAGCGCGGCCTCGATGCGGCTTTCCATGGTATGGGTCAGCTCGCCGAGCCGGATGGCGCCCGCCATGCGCGCGCTGCCCTTGAGCGTGTGCAGCGCACGTTGCAGGGACTGCGCTACGTTGGGATCGCGGGGCTTGGTCTTCCATTCGCGCAAATCGCTGCCGATCTGCGGCAGCAGCTGCTGGGCCTCCTCCACGAAGATGGGCAGCAGTTGCGGGTCAATGTCGTCCCGCAGCGCGCGCTGTTCCTTCGGCCGGGCGGCCGGGGGTGGAGGCGCAGCATCGGCCGGCGGAAGCTCCACGGCTGCCGGTGGCGTCGGGGCGAGAGGCGCCGCCGGGACGGGCGGAGGCGGGGCGGCCTGAAGACGTTCGACCACACTGTTCAGCGCGCTCACATCGCGTTCCGCCGGCCAGGGCTGCTGCACCTGAGCGACGGCATCAACCATCTTGCGCAGCTTCTGAATCGCCGACTGGACAGCATGGGTGTCGTCGCGCCCGGTCGTCTGCCGGGCGAACGGCAGCCATTGCTCGACGGCTCCGGCCAGCTCTGCGATTTCCGTGAAGCCAGCCGTGCGGGAGCTGCTCGCCAGGGTGTGCGCGGAGCGCAGGAATCCGTGAGATGCCTCGCTGCCGGGGTTCACGCGCCACGCCGCGAATTCCGTCTCGAGGGACGCGACGTGCTGCGCGGCTTCCTTGCGGTAGATATCGAAGAAACCGCGGGACAGCCGCCGGTTGCCGATCGCCACCTCCGGCTCGGAAGCGGAGGCCGCTGCGATGTCCACGACCGGCTCAGGCGGGACGGCCGCAGGCACCGGCGCGGCATCCGCCGGCGCGGGCACGGCCGGACTTTTCTCGGACTTCAGGCGGCGCGCGAGGTCAACGATGCGCCGCGCCTCGACGACGATCGTCTCGCCCGCTTTGAGCTTATCCACCCAGCCGGCGAACGATGTGCTCGCCAGGGTGATCATTTCGAGTAGTTCGGGCGTGGCCGGGTGCTGCTGCTCGAGCCACCGGTTCATGACCTGCTCGACCTCCCACGCGATTTCGCCGAGGTCCGTCAGACCCACCATGCGGCCGCTGCCTTTGAGGGTGTGAAAACCGCGCCGTATCGCAGTCAAGGCTTCGCGGTCCTGGGGCTGCTTGCGGCAGACTGGCACACCCGCGTCAATGGTTGCCAGCACTTCGCCCGCCTCGACCAGAAAGATCGAAAGCAGCTCCTTGTCAACAGGAAGCGGCGGGAGCGCGGTCACCTCCGCCGGCACCGGCTTCGCCGCGGTTACCGGGGGCGCTTCTGCTGCCGTGGAGGTCGGTCGCGCTTCCGGAGCCGGCTGGGTAGCGGACTGCGCTTGCTTCGGGGCCACCGCCGGCGCTTCGGGGACGGGAGCCATCTGCGCTGTTTCCCCCGCCGGCGTGACCGGCGCGCCGCGTTTTTCGAGGCGGCTCAAAAACAGGGTAATCGGCTGCTCGGCGGGCTCGCGCCCGTGGATGCAGGGATCGAGGTAGAACCCCAGCGCGCTCAGCCCTTCCGCAATCCACTCCATGTCCTCGACGGTTCCGGCATGGTCTGCCCTCGCGCATGCCTCGATCATGGGGTCGCAGATTGACGAAACCACCTTTGCCGCGCGCTCGAAACGCAGGACAAACAGGGCGCCGTGGATCTGCCGGAGGTACGGCTTGAGGCCCGGCAATGTAGCGCGCCTGGACGGATCGCGCGCAAAAGCGTCCAGCACCTGCTCGACATGCTGGAGGTTGATGAGAATTTCTTTCGCGACCTGAGCGCGCAGTTGCAGGACGCCGATCTGCCGGCTCAGGTCTGCGCGCAATCCGGGCGGGGGCTCGCCGGTGGATTTGCCCTGGACGGCGTCGAGCAGCCAACCCCCCATGATCTTGATCTGCTGCTCGAGATCGGGGGGCGGGTTGGTGAAACTTTCGATGATGCTCTCGACCAGCAGGAACGCGGACGCCAATTCGATGACCATGAACTGGTTGCGCTTCGGGTACGGGTCCGGCAGTCGCGTGGAAACGAGCACGATCACCTCGAGCAGCCTGACCAGGTGATGGTTGCCGAGCTCGACGGCTTTGTCCTTGAATGAGGCGATCAGCTCGCGGAAGCGCGCCACGCTGTCCGGCTCGCCGGAGATGTACTGCAGCCACACGCCCTTCAGCGCCTCGAGCCGCGAGCGCGCGTCGTTGAGCGCGGGCTGCAACCAGTCCATGTCGAATTCCATCAGGCCCATCAGATCCGGCTCGGGGAAGAGGCTGTCGAGCTGATAGATCTGCCTGATTTCCCTGATCAGCGGCGTGGCCGGCTTGCACTTGGCTATGGCGTACAGCACTTCACGCAGCAGCGCCTCGCCGCCTTTCTGCGATCCCGACAGAAGGTCGCGCATCTGAAAATCGAGCTTGTTGCAAATCATGTTGGCATTGCGGACCCAGTCCGGATTCGGCGCATCGAGCAGGCCGTCAATCAGGCCGGCGGAGGCCCACCATAGCGCGCGCGGCTCGGGCAGCAGCGGGGCGATTTGATGCAGGGCGTCGAGTGCCTGTCTCATCTCCTGCAAGCCGCTTGGCTGATTTCGCAGCCATGCGACCAGGCCGCGCTGGAAGCGCGCGCGTTGCGTCTGCAGGTACGGCGCGAGCCTGTCCTTGGCCGGGACCTTCAGGCCGGGGTGGCTCGGCGCCTGCGGCGACAGGTCGGGAAAGAACAGATCTTTTTCCGAGATCTCCGATTTGCCCTCCAGCGTCGTCAGCTCGCGGTAAACGGAAAAGAGCCGCAGTGGGACATTGGCCTGACCCTGCGCGAGGTCGTCAATGAACTCCTTCAGCGCGAGCACCGCCCGGTCGAGGACTCCTATCGCCGCCTTGCTGGGCCTGTCGGTGCTCACCTTGGAAAAGGCGCCTTCGATCGCCTCGCAAAAGCGGGTTGCACCCGCCAGTCCGACGATGCGCAGCGCACCGCTCACCTGGTGCAGCCGGTCGGGGCACACGCGCAGCACCGCAACGTCTTCGGGAACCGCTGAAAACTTCGCGATGTTGTCCCGGACGACCTTTAACGCGTGGTCAACTTCGGTCTTGATCCAGGACAGGACTGTATTGGAGACGTTGCTCATTGCTCTTGTCAGGCGAGCTTGAACCCCGCGACCGACTTCTTGAGCCCCTCGGCGAGTTCTGTCAGTTTGTGAGCGGAGGCAGCCGTCTTCCGGGTGCCGTCCGTTGTCAGCTGGGTGATGCCGAGAATATTCTTCACGCCGGCGGCGACCTGGTTGGCCGATTTGGCCTGCTGTTGCGTGGCGTCGTGGATTGACCTGATCTGCTCGGCGAGCCGGTTCGACACCTGCTCGATCTCGCGCAGCGCGCGGTCGGCCTCGTCGGCAGTCCGGGTTCCCTCGACCACGCCCTGCGTGCTGCGCTCCATCGCGGCCACCGCGTCCTGCGTGTCGCGCTGAATGCTCTTGACGATCGCACTGATGTGCTTGGTCGCCTCCGCCGAGCGCTCCGCCAGCCGCTGGACTTCCTCGGCCACCACGGTAAATCCGCGTCCCGCCTCGCCGGCGGAGGCAGCCTGGATCGCGGCGTTGAGGGCGAGCACGTTGGTTTGCTCGGTGATGTCGGAAATAAGCTGCACGATCTCGCCGATCTCCTGCGAGCTCTCGCCGAGTCGCTTGATGCGCTTCGAGGTCTCCTGGATTTGCTCGCGGATGTCATTCATGCCCCGGATGGCGATTTGCACCGCCCCCGCGCCCTTTTCGGCGGCGTGCAGCGAGCTTTCCGCCACCTTCGCCGACTCGGCCGCGCCGACGGACACGGCGTTGATCGAGTTCGCCATCTCCAGCACCGCCTGGCCGGTCCCCTGAATCCCCACCGACTGCTTTTGCGCCGCCTGCAGCAGTTGCGTGGAAATCGTCTGGGTTTCCTGCGTGGCGGTGGTTACCTGATGTGCCGCCGCATTGATCCCCGTCACCAGCCGGCGCAATTCATCGATCGTGTAGTTGATCGAGTCCGCGATGGCGCCGGTGATATCTTCGGTCACTTTCGCGCGGACCCTGAGATCGCCATCCGCCAGGTTGCTGATCTCATCGAGCAGCCGCAGGATGGCGTCCTGGTTGGCGCGGTTCCGGCGCTCGCTCTCCGCGGCCCGGCGCCGGCTGTCGTCGAGGTACACCCTGCCGAGGAGGAGCAGGCAGCCCAGCGCGAGAATCGCGCTGATGACGGCGCCCAGGACGTAATAGCGGCTCACCTTGCCCGCCTGTTGGTAGGAATCGGCGAGCCCCAATGGTGACTTGAGCAGTCCCTCGCTCGCGCCGAAGATGTCGCGGCTCGCCTGCTTGGCGCGGGAGAGCGCCTGCATGTTGTCGAGGACGGCCTGCACGCTGGCGGCGAACGGCGCGAACGCCTTGTCCAGCTCCACCGCGCGGCGCTTGACCCCGTTATCCGAGATCGGCAAGACCCCGGAAACTTGTCCCTCGCCAAGCAATGCCTTCAGCATTCGCAGGTACTGGCGCGTGTTGTTGCCCAGCTGCAACGCCACCTGCGGATTCGGGTTGTCGGTGGAGAGCAGCCGCACGGCGTTGATGAAATCGAAGTTCGCGACGTCGAGAAAGAGCTGGCGCGTAAACGTGGCGACGCTGTATTTCTCGCCAGCATCGCGCGCGCTGGCCATCAGCGCGAGCGCGTTCATCGCCAGCAAGGGCGCGGTTTTCTCGATCGTTTCTTCGCGCTTGCGCAACTCGATCAGGTTCGTTTCCTGCGCCAGAATGAGCGCGATGTTCTTCTGCACCGGGCCCCACTGTTTGTCGAGCGCCTGCAGGGCCGGCTGGATCATCCCCGGCGAGGCCGGGACGGCCACGCCCAGCTTCGTGCCGCCTTTCGCGAGCAGCCGCAGGTTTTCGACGAACTGGTCGTGGCTCTGCCGCAGCTGAGTGAAAGCGGCCGCTCCGCCCTGTACGGCCTGCTGCGCACTGTTCGCGATGCGTTGTGAGAGCATCTGCAGCTCGGTCGCGGTGGATAGATACACGGCGTTCTGCGCGGCCTGGCGCGTGTTGAAATAGACGAATACGGCATCAATCGCGAGGAAGAAAATCAGCGCTCCGGTCAGGATCTGCAGCTGCTTGCCCACGGGCAGGCGCCCGATCAGCGGCAGCCCGCCTCCCGCAGTGTTCCCCGGCGCCGCGGCCCTTGGCTGGCTGCCCGCGCGCGTTTGCGCCCGGCCCGTGTCAGTCGCTTGAGCAGGCTTCGGGCTGCCTGCCAGCGGCCCCTTGATCACATCTAGGTTGGTTGCCATACGTTGTCCCTCGGTTGTGTGGTTGTTTGCCTGCCCGGGTCTCGGCCTGCCGCTTGCCCCGTGGTGTTGGCGCTTCGGTAAGTTATCGAAAGCACGATCGGGTTCACGACGCGACGTCCAGAAAATCGGGGTGCTGGATGAGCCGCGGTATATCGAGCTCTTTCCAGACCTTGCCGTCCTGATCCGAATATCCGGCCTTCACCCATGGCTTGTGGGCGCCGCCGTCGGAAAGCTGGCGCAGTTGCGCAGGATTGCGCAGGCCAAGCGACCGGTCGACCAGCAAAGCGCTGCCGGTGCGAAACCGCTCGCCGATCAGGAGCAGCCGCGAATGCTCGGTGCTCGGCGCCGGCGTGCCGCCGAGGAACGCGGGGAAGTCAACCACGCTGTACAGGTTGCCCCGGATGTTGGCGACGCCTCGAATCCACGCCCGTGCCAGCGGCACCGGCGTGATCGCCGGGACCGGGATCACTTCGCTGGCTGCGTCAAGATCAATCAGCCAACTGTCGGGGCCCGCCTGCACCCCGAGCTTCGAGGTGGCTCGGCCGAGGTCGGCGCCGCGAAGGCGTTCCGCCAGCTCGCGCTGGTAATCGCGGAGCGAGATTCTCGCAGCCATTATCCGAGCGCCGAGATCTTGGCCAGCAGCTCGGCCTGATTCACCGGCTTCACGATGTAGTCCCGGGCGCCCTGCCGCAGGCCCCATACCCGGTCGGTTTCCTGGCCCTTGGTCGAGACGATGATCACGGGAATACCCTTGGTGGCATCGTCCTTGGCGAGCATGCGCGTCGCCTGGAAGCCGTTCTGGCCGGGCAGCACGATGTCCATGAGCACGAGGTCCGGCCGGAGCTGCTTGACCTTGACCAGCGCATCTTCGGCGCTGTCGGTGGTCTCGACGGTGTACCCCTTATTCGACAGGATGTCGGTCAGGTACTGGCGGTCGGTGGGGGAATCCTCTACCACGAGTATGTTCTTAATGGGCATGTTGTTGACCTTTCGAAAGGGACTAGAATGAAATGGCGGAGAGCTTGGCGTATTCCTTGACCACCTCGATCAATCCCTCCTTGGTGAAGGGCTTGGTCAGATAGCGATCGGAGCCGGCGAGCCTGCCGCGCGCACGATCGAAGACGCCGTCCTTGCTGGAGAGCATGATTACCGGAATGGATTTGAGCAGGGAGTTCTGCTTGATCAGCGCGCAGGTCTGATAGCCGTCGAGCCTCGGCATCATGATGTCCACGAAAATGACCTGGGGCTGGTGGTCGCTGATTTTTGCGAGCGCGTCGAACCCGTCTTCAGCCAGGATCACTTGATAGCCGGCCTGGCGCAGAAACATCTCCGCGCTGCGCCGGATGGTGTTGCTGTCATCAATGACGAGGACCTTGACGGACCCCGTCGCTGATTCGCCCACTTCGGTTACTCCCTGTACGCTGCCCGCGTTTAAGTGAGGGTTTTCTGACTTTTTTTGGTGTTTTCGCGGATCAGACGCATAGCGAACCCCCGGCACGAACCACCCTGCGCATGTCGGGAAGCAGCCCGCTAACGCTGCACTTGAACTTTACTGAAACCCTCTCCGCTGTCAAAAAACGTATTGTTTTATTGATGTTACTGTATATTGTTCGCGTAAATCATATATATTCTCACGCAAAAAGCAATTTCAGGAAAGGAACAAGTGCAGATTTCAATCCGTCAATCCTGCGGTCACGGGTTGCCGCTTGAGCAGATTTCGGCCCGTCCCCGCCCTGCGCTGGATAACGCCTTCGAGACGAGTCGGGGCACTGGCTCGTGACCAGCCCTGCACTGGATTCCTGAATCAGTCTAAGTGGTTAGCACCTACCGGCGCGTCTCTGGATCGCGTGCTAGGATTGCCGCTCTGTCATTTCCCTTTGAAGAGTTGCCGGTGCCTGACTTTCGTTTCGGCCATGCCAGCAGCAAGGACTGGCGCGAGGCGGCCGGCTCCTGCCTCGCCCAACTCGGGCGTGGCCCGGCGAGCCTCGGCTTCCTCTACGTGACCGACGTGCTCGCCGACCACGTTGCGGACATCCTCGCGCAGTTCAGGAGCCGGACCGGCGTTCCGCACTGGGTCGGCACCGTCGGCATCGGCATCTGCGCCACGGGGCAGGAATATCTGGATGAACCGGCGATCGCGGCGATGGTCGGGGACTTCGAGCCGGACTCGTTTCGCATCTTCTCCGGCGTGGCGAGCGCGGCGGACGTTGACAAGGTCACGCTGAAATGCGGCGGCGCGGCACCCAATTTCGCGATCGTGCACGCCGATCCCTACAACCAGCGCCTGGCCGATCTCGTGAACCGGCTCGCCGGCAAGGTCGAGAGCGGCTTCCTGGTGGGCGGGCTCACCAGCTCGCGCCGGCAGAACCTGCAAGTGGCCGACGGCGTGGTGGAAGGAGGGCTCTCCGGCGTGTCGTTTGCCGACAGCATCACCGTCGCGACGCGGCTCACTCAGGGCTGCTCGCCGATCGGGCCCAAGCACGTGGTCACCGCGTGCCAGCAGAACGTCATCATCAGCCTCGATGGCCGCGCCGCGCTCGAGGTGTTCAAGGGAGACATCGGCGAGGCGCTCGCGCGCGATCTCAATCGCGTCGGCGGCATCATCTTCGCCGGGCTGCCGATCGCGGGCAGCGACACCGGCGACTACCTGGTGCGCAACCTCGTCGGCATCGACCCCGCGAACCGCCTGATCGCCATCGGCGAGCTGGTGCAGCCCGGCACGAGCATCATGTTCTGCCGGCGCGACTCCAGGACGGCCAACGAGGACATGGCCCGCATGCTCGAGAGCATCCGCCAGGGCATGTACTCGCGCCCGCGCGGGGGGATCTACTACAGCTGCCTCGGGCGGGGCGCGAGCCTATTCGGCCCCGATTCCGAGGAGCTCAGGATGATCCGCGACACGCTCGGCGATTTCCCGCTGGTCGGGTTCTTCTGCAACGGCGAGATCTCGCACAACCGGCTGTATGGCTATACCGGCGTGCTGACGGTGTTCGTCTGACCGCCGCCAGTGCTGAGTGTTGATGGGCCCATTGCTCAATGACCTGTTGGTGATGCTGCCGCTGACGTGGCTCGACGCGGTGGCGCTGGTGCTGTTCGTCTCCGTGTGGATCGCGTACCAGTGGTATGCGGATTACAGCGCCACCGCGCGGCCGCGGCTCGGCCATGAGATGGACCGCTACGTGCGCGAGTGGATCGCGCGCATGATCGAGCGCGACAACCGCATGGTGGACGTCAACGTGCTGCGCAATCTCACGCGCAGCTCGCAGTTCTTCGCCTCGATCACCATGCTGATCCTCGGTGCGCTGGTGGCGCTCATGGGCTACGCGGAAAAGGCCGCGGCCGTGATGGCGGAGCTGCCCTTCGCGCAGCAGGTGTCCGAGCGCGTATGGGAGCTGAAGATCCTGCTGCTGCTCCTGATCTTCGTTTACGCGTTCTTCAAGTTCACCTGGTCCATCCGCCAGTTCGGGTTCGGTTCGATCCTGGTCGGCGCGGCGCACAAGCCGACCTCCGATGTCGGGGCGCACGCGGCGCACATCGAGCGCACGGCGGTGATCCTGTGCTTCGCCAACCGCAATTTCAACCACGGCCTGCGCGCCTACTATTTCGGCGTGGCCGCGCTGTCGTGGTTCCTGCACCCGCTGCTGATGATCGCGGTCACGCTGGGCGTGCTCTACGTCCTGCACCAGCGCGAATTCCGCTCGCGGACGCTCGATCTCCTGCTGCGGAACGGGGCGGGCTGAGCTGTGTCCTGTTGAAGCCGACCGCCCCGTCCGCTGCGCGCTCCCTCCTCGGTCAGGTAGGGAAGCGTTGATTTGAAGCCGTTCCCTTGAACCGGAAACAAGCGCCGGCCGGTACGCCATGAGGATTTTGCCGGACTGGAGTCCGGCAAAATCCTCAGGCGGCGCGCTTGAGCAGGCCGGCGGCGCGCGCTTTCGCGGGCAAGCCGGTGGCTTCCAGGTCGGCGCGCATCTCCCGCTTGGCTTCCTCGGTCATCTCGGCGCAGGGCACGCGCACCGGCCCGCCGACCATGCCGATGCACTCCATCCAGAACTTCTGCTCGGCGATGGCCATGCGCCCGCCGCTGCCGTAGCCCGGAATCCATTTCGCGAGCACCGAGCGCAGCGGATTGAGGCTGCGGCAGATCTCGGTGGCCTTGTTCAGGTCGCCGGCCAGCGCAGCGCGCGCGTAGTCGTTGACCGGCGTGTAGCCGGGCACCTGGTAGAGGTGCGGGCAGTAGTTGAGGAGCCAGCGGTCGCCGCACACGCTGAGGTTGTAGAGGAACGGCGCCTCGTCCGCGACGCTCACCTCGACGTCCTTGCCGATCGCGTCGCGCAGCGCGGTGGTCGGCTGCGGCTTGGAGACGCCCTGCTTGAAGCCGCAGATGTTGGGGATCGCCGCGAGCCGCTTCGCGAGCTTCGCGGAGATGAGGTAGGTGGCCTCGGTATTGAAGAGCACGATGCCGATGTCGACGCGGTCGGAAACGAATTTGTAGTAGTCGTACACCGCATCGTCCCCCCGCGCGGCGACGTACGGCGTCAGGATGATGACGAAATCGGCGCCCGCCGACTGCGCGTGCTGCGAGAGCTTCACCGCCTCGTAGGGATTCTGGTGGTGGCAGCCCGCGATGAGCGGTATCCGTCCGCGCGCGACCTCGACGTTGATCTCCACGACGCGCATGCGTTCCTCGTTGGTCATCGCCCAGAACTCGCCGACGTTGCCGATGCAGTAGTGGCCCTCGAGCTTGAGGGCCGAGATGCAGTGCTCGAGGTTGGCGGCGTTGCCCTTCTCGTCGAGCTTGTCGTCGCGCGTGAACGTCGTGGGCAGGGCGGTCCAGACGCCCTTCAGCACCGTCTTCGCGTAATCCTTGGCTTCATGCTTTCGATATTTCATGGCTACCTCCGGTGTCGCGCCTTCGGGAACGGTGGATACGCCACCATTCACCGCCGTTTATTTTCCCTCTCCACACGGGAGCGGGGAAAGGGGTGAGGGGTCGCGCGTCGCCTTGCGCCGGCACGACGCTTGATAGACCCGGGTGCGGGGCAGGATAGCAGATCGATTCCGGCGCGGCCAGACACCCGCCACTCGAACAGGTGCACGTCCTGCTCGTTCTTGAGGTCCTCGATCTGTCCGGTGGCTCTACGTGGCGGTCCAGGACGCAACTGAGTGTAGCAGCTTCAGCTACTTGCGGCGCTTGCCGATCTTCGAATCAGCCACATTCGGGCACAGTCAGTCTGAACTGGTCGCGCTCTCGCCGCTGCGCGATCTGCGGGTCTATTCGTACTCGAAAAGCTTGCGCTCCAGGCCTGACTGCCGAATGATCGACTGAAGCGTCCCGATGCGTATTTCGTCGTGCATTGGAACCGGGACCGTGACGGTCGTGACTGCAGTGCGCTTCTGCATCACGGCATGGCTGCCGCGCTGCCTGACCTGCTGAAACCCGTGCTGTGAAAGCAACCGGCAAAGCTCCTTGCCGGAGAAGACGCGCAGCCTACCCAACCGAGACCTCGACGCGCGTGACGAACACGTCGTCGTGCAGCCGCGTCTTGATTTCCGCCGGGTCAGCGGTCTCCAAGAAAAGCTCTAGTGCCTCCTTCAGATTCGCTCGCGCTAGCTCGATGCTGCTTCCTTGGCTGGCGATGTCCAGCTCAGGGCAGAGCGCGACGTAGGCGTCGCCTTCTCGCTCGATGATCGCGGTCAGTTGTCTGCTTTGCGCCATATGGCACCTTATCAGTCCTTTACACGAACCAGTCTAGCACGTGGCGTCGAACAGCCCGGGGCGCTTGGGCGCGAGTTCGGTGAGTTTCGCCCCGAGCCGGCACAGGGCGGCGTGGTACCGGTCGCTCAGATGATCCGGGGCCTCCCGGAAGAGCGACTTCTTGAGTGCCGGGAAATGCACCCCGACCGCGTTCGCGTCGATCGGGGAGGGCGCGTCGCCTACCAGGTCGAGCGCGCGCCCACGAAGAGCGCCGCGTTCGACTGGCCGTTCTTGAGCTCCGCGCTCACGTCGGCGAAGAGCGCCACGTTCTTGCGCACCTCGCCCGAGGCGCCCAGCCCCAGCACCACGCCGTCGCGCTTGA
>DAIDBG010000048.1 GCA_027310225.1 bacterium
GACATGACCATCAATCTGCTGGGGCTCGATCCGCTGCGGCTGCAGGCGTTCTGCAGGGAGCGCGGCGAAAAACCGTACCGCGCCCGCCAGTTGCTGCGTTGGATACACCACGCGGGGGTGGGCGATTTCGGCGCGATGACGGACATGTCAAAACTGCTGCGCGACCGGCTTGCGGGCGAGGCGACGATCGCGGCGCCGTGCGTGCTGCGCGATACCACCGCCGCGGACGGCACCCGCAAATGGCTGCTCGACGTCGGCACCGGCAACGCGATCGAGGCTGTTTTCATTCCCGAGACCGGTCGCGGCACGCTGTGCATCTCGTCCCAGGCCGGCTGCGCGCTCGAGTGCTCGTTCTGCTCCACCGGCCGCCAGGGATTCAACCGCAACCTGGCGGTGGAGGAAATCATCGGCCAGCTGTGGTGGGCCAACAAGTGCCTCGGGCGCGGCGTGACCGGGGAACGGCCGATCAGCAACGTCGTCATGATGGGCATGGGCGAGCCGCTCGCCAATTTCGACAACGTGGTGTCGGCGATGCAGCTCATGCTCGACGACTCGGCCTACGGGCTGTCGCGCCGGCGCGTCACGCTTTCCACCGCCGGCCTGGTGCCCGGCATTGACCAGCTGCGCGAGACCTGCCCGGTCGCGCTCGCGGTCTCGCTGCACGCGCCCAACGACGGCCTGCGCGACGAGCTGGTGCCGCTCAACCGCAAGTACCCGATCCGCACGCTGCTCGCCGCGTGCCTGCGCTATCTCTCGAAGGCGCCGCGCGGCTTCGTTACCTTCGAGTACGTCATGCTTTCCGGCGTGAACGACGGCGCGGACCAGGCACGCGAACTCGCACGGCTGGTGAAAAGCGTGCCGTGCAAGATCAACCTCATTCCGTTCAACCCGTTCGCCGGCACGCAATACGTGCGCTCGGCACCGGAGGCGATCGCGCGCTTTCGCGACGTGCTGCTGCAGGCGGGGCTGGTCGCGACCGTCCGCAAGACGCGCGGCGACGACATTGACGCCGCCTGCGGACAGCTTGCCGGGCGCGTGCAGGACCGGACCCGGCGCGGGCAGAAACGACAGGAGGCCCTGGCGCAATGAACCGGAAATCGCGCTGGCCCCTGATCGTCCTGACGCTGGCCGCCATGGGGGGGTGCGCGACGCAGCAGCCGACCGACTCCGTGCTCAATCCGGCGACGACCACTGGCGAGGACAGCGCCGAGCGCGCGCGCGCGCGCATCCACACCGAGCTTGCCGCGGGCTACTTCGATCTCGGCAACATGGGCGTTGCGCTGGAGGAAGCCAGGGAAGCGCTGCGCTCCGACGCGAGCTACGGCCCGGCTTACAACGTCGCGGGGCTGGTCTATGGCGCGCTCAGGGAAGACCGTCTGGCGGAGGAGAATTTCCAGCGCGCGCTGAGCCTGAACCCCCTTGACTCCGACGCCAACAACAACTACGGGCTGTTCCTGTGCCAGCGCAAGCGCGAAGAGGAGGCGATCCGCTATTTCCTGGCGGCGGTGCGCAATCCGCTCTACCAGAATCCGGACCGCTCCTACGTCAACGCCGGCACGTGCGCGCGGCGGCGCGGCGACCTGGCAGGAGCGGAGAATTACTTCGGGCTGGCGCTGAAAGCGCGGCCGGCCCAGCCGCAGGCTCTCTACCAGATGGCCGACATTGCCTACGCGCGCGGCGAGTACGGCCAGGCGAAAGGCTATCTCGACCGGCTGACAAAGGCCGCGCCGGTGAATGCCGAGGTGCTGTGGCTCGGCGTGCGCATCGAGCGCAAGCTGGGCGACCGCAACTCGGAAGCGAGCTACGCCCTCCAGTTGCGGAAGAATTTCCCGGAATCGAAGGAAGCGCGCGCGCTCAGCACGGGCCAGATCGAATGAGCGGGACCGGCAACGGGCTGCCGAACGCATCCGGGCGTGTGTCCGGCACCGCGCCGGGCGCGCTGCTGGCGCGGGCGCGCGAGACGCAGAACCTGAGCATGGCTGACGCCGCGCGCCAGTTGAAGCTCTCGGTGTGGCAGGTCGAGGCGCTCGAAACGGGCCTTTACGACCGACTGCCCGGGCCGGTGTTCGTGCGCGGCTTCATCCGCAATTACGCGCGGCTGGTGAAGCTGGATCCCGAGGAGCTGGCGCAGCTCGCCGGCGACAGCTGGCCGCAATCCGCCCCGCGACCGGAGACGCCGCCTTCCCAGAACATCCCGTTCCCGGCCGCGCATCGGCCGCGCTGGCGGAATTACGCGATCGCCGCCACGGCGATCGCGGGCGCGCTGGCGGTCTATGAATTCTACTTCAACGAATCCGGGACCGTGCTCATGCGGCCGGTCGAGGTGACACCGGCCGGCGTCACGGTCGTGTCGCAGCCGCAACGCGCGGCTGGCGCTGTGCCGGAGCAGGCCGCGGCGCAGACCGGCGTGCCGGCGATCACGACGGCTGCGGCCGCAGCCACGATCGTGCGCGATGCGCCGCCGGCCGATGCCGGCAGCGCGTTGAGCAGCCCTGGCGCTGCGCCGCAGACCGGCAAAGCAAGGGCGCGGCTGGTATTCGACGACGAATCGTGGGTCGAGATCCGCGACCGCGACGGCAAGGTCATCTTCTCGCAGCTCAACCGCGCCGGGACCAGCCGGATCGTCAATGGCCTGCCGCCGCTCTCGCTGGTGGTCGGCAACGCGCCGGGCGTGCGGCTCATCTACAATGATCAGCCGGTTGATCTCGCCCCCCACACCAGGATTGACGTGGCGCGCCTTACGCTCGAATGAAGTGCTACCAGGAGCACGGCCCCGCGCCGCGCCGCGCGAGCTGCGCGGTGCAGGTCGGTCCCGTCGCCATCGGCGGCGCCGCGCCCATCGCGGTGCAGTCAATGACCAACACCGACACCGCGGACGTTGCCGCGACCGTGCAGCAGGTCGCTGCGCTGGCGCGCGCCGGCTCGGAGCTTGTGCGCGTGACGGTGAACAACATCGAAGCGGCCGCCGCGGTGCCGGTGATCCGCGACAGGCTGGAAGCGATGGGCATCAACGTGCCGCTGGTGGGCGACTTTCATTTCAACGGCCACCGGCTGCTCACGCAGCACCCGGGGTGCGCCGAGGCGCTCGCCAAGCTGCGCATCAATCCCGGCAACGTCGGGCGCGGCGCGAGACGCGACGAGCAGTTCGCCACCCTGATCGAATTCGCCTGCCGCTACGGCAAGCCGGTCCGCATCGGCGTCAACTGGGGCAGCCTCGACCCGGAACTGCTCGCCCGCATGATGGACGAGAACGCGCGGCTGCCCGAGCCGCGGGATGCCGCGGTGGTGACGCGCCAGGCGCTGGTCGCCTCCGCGTTGGAGAGCGCGCAGCAGGCGGAGCGCCTCGGGTTGCCGCATGACCGCATCGTGCTCTCCTGCAAGGTGAGCGGAGTGCAGGACCTGATCGCGGTTTACCGCGAGCTCGCCGCACGCTGCGACTACGCGCTGCACCTGGGGCTCACCGAGGCGGGCATGGGCTCGAAGGGAATCGTGGCCTCGGCCGCGGCGCTTTCCGTGCTGCTGCAGGAAGGCATCGGCGACACCCTCCGCATCTCGCTCACGCCCGAGCCGGGCGGGGACCGGACCCGGGAGGTGGTCGTCGCCCAGGAAATTCTCCAGACCATGGGCCTGCGCTCGTTTACGCCGATGGTGATCGCCTGCCCGGGCTGCGGGCGCACCACCAGCACCTTCTTCCAGGAGCTGGCCGACCGCATCCAGAGCTGGCTGCGCGCGCAGATGCCGCTGTGGCGCAGCCGCTACCCCGGTGTCGAGAACCTGCGCGTCGCCGTGATGGGCTGCGTCGTGAACGGCCCCGGCGAGAGCAAGCACGCGAACGTGGGTATCAGCCTGCCCGGCTCGGGGGAGAATCCGGTCGCGCCAGTCTATGTGGACGGGGTGAAGACCGTGACCCTGAAAGGCGGGGACATTGCTGCCGAATTCCAGAAGATTGTCGAGCAGTACGTGATCGGCCACTATTCGAAAGACACCGCAGCGGGCGAGAACAAGCCGGTGAGGGACGCCGCGCACGCCTGAGCCGGGAGATCGAGTGATTGAACGTCACTCATTCAAGGGTCGGCAGGGACGAGGGCGCGCTCAATCACTTAATCACCCAATCCTCAATCACTGAATGACCGCCAAGCAGATACAGGCCATCCGCGGGATGAACGACGTCCTGCCGGAGGAAGCCCCCCTGTGGGAGTTTTTCGAGGACACGGCGCGCGGCTGGCTGCACGCCTACGGCTACCGCGCGATCCGCACGCCGATACTCGAGAAGACCGATCTCTTCGTGCGCTCGATCGGAGCGGCGACCGACATCGTCGAGAAGGAGATGTACACCTTCACCGACGAGCTGAACGAGGAGCGCCTCGCGCTGCGGCCCGAAGGCACGGCCGCCTGCGTGCGGGCGGTGATCGAGCACAACCTGCTGTACGCGGGCCCGCAGCGGCTGTGGTACTGGGGGCCGATGTTCCGCCACGAGCGGCCGCAGAAGGGCCGCTACCGCCAGTTCCACCAGGTCGGTGTGGAGGCGCTGGGCTTCCCCGGTCCGGACATTGACGCCGAACACCTCGTGATGTGCGCGCGCCTGTGGCGCCTGCTCGGGCTGAACGGGATCGAGCTCGATCTCAACACGCTGGGCAGCAGCGACGCACGACTGCGTTACCGCAAGCGTCTCGTCAAATACCTGGAGCACCATGAAAACGAGCTCGACAAGGACTCGCAGCGGCGGCTGCACGCGAATCCTCTGCGGGTGCTCGACAGCAAGAACCCGGCGATGGCGGAGATCATCGGGCAGGCGCCGAGGCTCGCCGACGACCTCGACGAGACCTCGCTGAAGAGCTTCGAAGCCCTGCAGGCCATGTTGCGCGAGGCCGGGGTGGGTTTCCGGATCAACCCGCGCCTGGTGCGGGGGCTGGACTATTACAATGGCGCGGTTTACGAG
>DAIDBG010000051.1 GCA_027310225.1 bacterium
GGGTTTTCCCGGATAATTTAGGCTTTTCAGCAGGCTGGATTTCCGGAACATGAGCGTCAGCAACACTCCCAAGTTTTCACCCTTGACTGGCGCCATCCGCGCCCTCGCCATGGACGCCGTCCAGCAGGCGAATTCCGGACACCCGGGCGCCCCGATGGGCATGGCCGAAATCGCCGAAGTCCTTTGGCGCCGCCATCTGCGTCACAATCCGGCCAATCCGAAATGGGCCGACCGCGACCGCTTCGTGCTGTCGAACGGCCACGGCTCGATGCTGCTCTACGCCGTGCTGCACCTGACCGGCTACGATCTGCCGCTCGGGGAATTGAAGCGCTTCCGGCAGCTGCATTCGAAGACCCCCGGCCATCCCGAGTACGGCTGCGCGCCGGGCGTCGAGACCACCACCGGCCCGCTCGGCCAGGGCACGGCCAACGCGGTCGGCATGGCGCTCGCGGAACGGCTGCTCGCCGCGCACTTCAACCGGCCGGGCTTCGACATCGTCGATCATCACACCTATGTCTTCCTCGGGGACGGCTGCATGATGGAAGGCGTGTCGCACGAGGCCTGCTCGCTCGCGGGCACCCTCGGCCTGGGCAAGCTCATCGCTCTCTACGACGACAACGGCATCTCGATCGATTCCGAGAAGGCGCACATCGCCAACTGGTACACCGATGACGTCCCGAAGCGCTTCCAGGGCTACGGCTGGCAGGTGATCGCCAACGTGGACGGCCATGACGCCGAGGCGGTGGACCGCGCGCTGAAGAAGGCGAAGCGCGAGAAATCGCGCCCGACATTGATCTGCTGCAAGACGGTCATCGCCAAGGGCGCGCCGAACAAGGCCAACACGGGCGCGGCGCACGGTGCGCCGCTCGGCGAGGCCGAGGTCGCGGCGACGCGCCAGGCGATCGGCTGGCCGTATCCGCCGTTCGAGATCCCCGGGCCCGTCCGCGACGCCTGGGACGCGCGCGCGGCGGGCAGGCGCGCCGAGCGGCGCTGGAACAAGCTGTTTGCGGCGTACGAGGAGGCGTACCCGGAGCTCGCCGCGGACTTCCGCCGCCGCATGACCGGCGAGCTCCCGCCGGGCCTCGACGCCCGTGTTGAGGCCCTGGTGCACGAGATCAACGCCAAGGCCGAAACCGTGGCGACCCGCAAGGCATCGCAGAACGTGCTCGAATCGCTCAAGCCCGCGCTGCCCGAGATGCTCGGGGGCTCGGCCGATCTCACCGGGTCGAATCTCACCATGGTCAAGGCCTCGAAAGTGATCGGGCGCGAGGGCGGCGGCAACTATCTCTTTTACGGCGTGCGCGAGTTCGGCATGTGCGCGATCATGAACGGCATCGCGCTGCACGGCGGCTTCAACCCGTACGGCGGCACCTTCCTGGTCTTCTCCGACTACGCCCGCAACGCGTTGCGCCTCGCCGCGCTCATGAAGATACGCGTGATCTACGTGTTCACGCACGACTCGATCGGGCTCGGCGAGGACGGCCCGACGCACCAGCCGGTCGAGCACGCCGCGAGCCTGCGCCTGATCCCGAACATGGATGTCTGGCGGCCGTGCGACACGGTCGAGAGCGCGGTTGCCTGGGCGGCGGCGATCAGGCGGCGGGACGGGCCGACGGCGCTGCTGCTGTCCCGCCAGAACCTGCCTTTCGCGAAGCGCGACGAGGCGGCGCTCGCCGACGTCGCGTGCGGCGGCTACGTGCTGGCCGAGGCCTCGGGCGCGCCGCGCGCCGTGATCATCGCCACCGGCTCGGAAGTCGCGCTCGCGCTCGCCGCCCGGAAGCTGCTGGCCGAAGAGGGTGTCGCAGTGCGCGTGGTGTCGATGCCCTCCACCACCGCTTTCGACCGCCAGGAGGCGGCCTATCGCGACCAGGTGCTGCCGCGCGGCGTGCCGCGCGTGGCCGTGGAAGCCGGCATCACCGATTTCTGGCGCAAGTATGTCGGCTTGGAGGGCGCGGTGGTGGGCCTCGACCGTTTCGGCGAATCCGCGCCGGCGGCGGCGCTGTTCAAGCACTTCGGCCTGACCGCCGAGAACGTTGCGGCGGCGGTCAAGCGCGTGCTCTAGGAGCCCGCCAGGTAGAAACTGGCAGCGTGACGGGCGGCGCGCACTCCACTCCAGTGGAGGCGACTGCGACGCGGGCTCCTCAAGAATATGGATGGCCGAATTCGGCCTGTCGACTCGGAGATCGCCAGACCCTCCACCCGTGAGTCTGCACCGACCGTTTGCGGGACCGACGGCCGACAGGCTGGGGTTGAGCTAGATCAAGACCCCCCGCGCCGGAATGGCGCTAGAATGAGCGCCTGTTTTCCCGAAGGACCCCCATGACCATCAAAGTCGCAATCAACGGCTACGGCCGCATCGGCCGCAACATCCTGCGCGCGCACTACGAGGGCGGCAGGAAGCACGCGATCCAGATCGTCGCGGTGAACGATCTGGGAGACGCCAAGATCAACGCCCATCTCACCCGCTACGACACGGCGCACGGCCGCTTCCCCGGCAAGGTCGAGGTGGACGGCGATCACCTGGTCGTGAACGGCGACCGTATCCGCGTGTGCGCCCAGAAGGACCCCGCGCAGCTGCCGTGGAAGGAGCTCGGCGTGGAGGTGGTGCTCGAGTGCACGGGACTGTTCACCAGCAAGGCGAAGGCCTCCGCGCACATCGCCGCCGGCGCGAAGCGCGTGATCATCTCAGCGCCAGGAGAGAAGGACGTGGACGCGACTGTCGTCTACGGCGTCAACCACGCGGTGCTCAAGCCCTCCTACACCGTGATCTCCAACGCCTCCTGCACCACCAATTGCCTCGCGCCGCTGGTGAAGGCGCTCGATGACCGCCTCGGCGTGGTCAACGGGCTGATGACCACGGTGCACGCCTACACCAACGACCAGGTGCTGACTGACGTCTATCACAAGGACCTGCGCCGCGCGCGCGCGGCGACGATGTCCATGATTCCCACCAAGACCGGGGCAGCGGCGGCAGTCGGGCTGGTGCTGCCGCACCTGAACGGCAAGCTCGACGGCTTCTCGATCCGCGTGCCGACGATCAACGTGTCGGTCGTGGACCTCGCGTTCGTCGCGAAGCGGGCGACCTCGGTCGAGGAGGTCAACAAGGCGGTCAAGGACGCGTCCGAGAAGGACTTGAAGGGCATCCTCGAGTACAGCAATGACCAACTGGTGTCGGTGGACTTCAACCACAACCCGGCCTCCTCGATCTTCGATGCGACGCTCACCAAGGTCTCCGAGGGCACGCTGGTGAAGGTCTGCGCCTGGTACGACAACGAGTGGGGGTTCAGCAACCGGATGCTCGATACGACCGTCGCCTTCGTGAAGGCGGCGGCGGAGGGGCAGCCGGGTGCGAAACGAGTTGCGGCGTAGGCTAACTGGAGCGCAGTGAATGTTATGCCGGAGCCACAACTCTCGTTTCAGCAACCGGATGCTCGATACCACCATCGCTTTCGTGAACGCCGCGGCGGCGGGAGAAAAAGGGGCCAGGAAGGTCGCTGCCTGAGCTCGCGGCAAATCGCGCCGCTCCGGTGGATTTCCACGGCAATTTGAGTCCTTCCCCCGGGCGCGCCTGGCGTCCGGGCGGCTGCTATTGAGATGCCGATTCTCAAGATGACCGACGTGGACCTGCGCGGGAAGCGGGTCCTGATCCGCGCCGATCTCAACGTGCCGCAGGACGACGCGGGCCACATCACCGAGGACACGCGCATCCGCGCCTCGGTCCCCGGCATCGAGCACGCGCTGAAGAGCGGCGCGGCGGTGATGGTGACCTCGCACCTCGGGCGACCCACCGAGGGCAGGCTGGAGCCCGGTGACTCCCTGGCGCCGGTCGCGACCCGTCTGGCCGAGCTGCTCGGCCGGCCGGTGCGGCTGGTGCAGAACTGGGTGGACGGCGGCTTCCAGGTGAAGCCGGGCGACGTGGCGATGCTGGAGAACTGCCGCGTCAACAAGGGCGAGAAGAAGAACGACGAGGCGCTTTCCCGCAAGATGGCGGCCCTGTGCGACGTCTACGTGAACGACGCCTTCGGCACGGCGCACCGCGCCGAGGCGACGACGCACGGCATCGCGAAATTCGCCAAGGTGGCCTGCGCCGGGCCACTGATGGCCGCCGAGCTCGACGCGCTGGGAAGGGCGCTCGAGCGGCCGGCGCGGCCGCTGCTCGCGATCGTCGCGGGCTCCAAGGTCTCGACCAAGCTCACGATACTCAAGGCGCTGGCGTCCAGGGTGGACCAGCTGATCGTGGGCGGCGGTATCGCCAACACGTTCCTCGCCGCAACGGGCGCGAACATCGGCAAGTCGCTCTCCGAGCCGACGCTCGTCGCCGAGGCGAAAGCCGTGATGGACACCATGAAGGCGCGCGGCGCGCAGGTGCCGCTGCCGGTGGACGTGGTGGTCGCGAGCGATCTCGCGGTGCAGGCACGCGCGAACCGCGTTGCCGTCGCCGAGGTCCGTCCCGACGACATGATTCTCGATATCGGGCCGAAGACGGCCGCGCTGCTCACCGGATTGATCGCCCGCGCCGGCACCATCGTCTGGAACGGGCCGGTGGGGGTGTTCGAGTACGACCAGTTTGCCGCGGGCACGCGCGCCATTGCGGAAGCGATCGCCGCCTCCAGGGCCTTCTCCATCGCGGGCGGCGGCGACACGCTCGCCGCGATCGCGAAGTTCGGCATCGCCGACCGGATTTCCTACATCTCCACCGGCGGCGGCGCGTTTCTGGAGTTCCTGGAGGGCAGAAAGCTGCCGGCGGTCGAGATACTCGAACAGCGCGCCGCAACACAGGATTGAGGATTGTGCATCGAGGATTGAGTTTGCAGAGTCGGTCCACTAGACTCCTCTCTCAATCCTCAATCCTCAATCCTCAATCCTCAATCCTCAGTCCTCAATCCCGCCGTCATGGCCCGCCGCACCAAGATCGTCGCGACCCTCGGCCCCGCCTCGAGCGATCCGAAGACGCTCGCACGCATGATCGAAGCTGGGCTCGACGTGGTGCGGATGAATTTCTCGCACGGCTCCGCCGCCGAGCACCGCAGGCGCGCCGAGCTCGTGCGCTCGCTCGCGCGAAAGGCGGGGCGCTCGATCGGCGTGCTGGTGGACCTGCAGGGGCCGAAGATCCGCATCGGCCGCTTCACGGAAGGCAGGATCGTGCTCGCGAGCGGCGCGAAGTTCGTGCTCGACGCGGAATGCGAGCTGGGCGATCAGCACCGCGTCGGCCTCGACTACAAGAATCTCCCCAACGACGTGCGTCCCGGGGACACCCTGCTGCTCGACGATGGCCGCATCGTTCTGGGCGTCGCCGCGGTCAGGGGCCCGCGCATCACCTGCGTCGTCGAGCAGGGCGGCGCCCTGTCCAACAACAAGGGCATCAACCGCAAGGGCGGCGGGTTGACCGCGCCGGCGCTGACCGAGAAGGACATGCAGGACATCAAGGTCGCAGCCGAGATCAAGGCCGATTTCCTGGGCATCTCGTTCCCGCGCTCCGGCGCCGACATCCGGTGGGCGCGCGACCTCATGCACAAGGCCGGCGGCCGGGCGCTGACGGTGGCGAAGATCGAGCGCGCGGAGGCGGTCCCGGCGCTGGAGGACATCCTGGACGCCTCCGACTGCATCATGGTGGCGCGCGGGGACCTCGCGGTGGAGGTCGGCGACGCCGCCGTGCCCGCGCTGCAGAAGCGCATGATCCGTCTGGCGCGGGAGAAGAAGCGCGTGACGATCACCGCCACGCAGATGATGGAATCCATGATCAGCAACCCGATCCCGACGCGCGCGGAAGTGTCGGACGTCGCCAACGCGGTGCTCGACGGCACGGACGCGGTGATGCTTTCCGCCGAGACCGCCGCCGGGAAGTATCCCGCCGAGACCGTGGCGGCGATGGCGCGGGTGTGCGTAGAGGCGGAGAAGGAAGACACGCTGTCCCAGGAGCGGCGCCTCACCATCCCCCCCGCGGACGTCGAGGAAGCGATCGCCCGCGCCACCGTCTTCACGTCGAACAATCTCAACATCAAGGCGGTCGCCGCGATGACGCAGAGCGGCAAGACGGTGCTGCTGATGTCGCGCATGCAGACGAACGTGCCGATCTACGCCATGAGCTCGGTGATCGAAACGCGGCGCCGCGTGACCCTGTTCCGGGGCGTGTATCCGGTCAAGTTCAAGGGCGCCCGCAACCCCGAGAAGGCGCTCAACATGGCGGAAGACGAGCTGCTCGCGCGCGGGGCCGTGCAGCATGGCGACACCATCGTGCTCACCATCGGTGAGCCCTTCGGCAAGGCGGGCGGCACCAATACGATGAAAATCGTCAAGGTCGGCGAGCATCGGCATGCGTAGCGATGCACGCCGTGACGATTTGGGCGGAGGCTGACATTGCCTCGCAATGTTAGGCGTGCCGGGTGCGCGGGCCGGAGCCAAAATCCGCCCGGCGAGCATCGGCACGCCTGACGCCGGCGGCCGGAAGCGGGCCGTCGCGGCAGCGACGGGCATAATGTGGAACGCGGGTGGTGAGCCGCGCGCGGATGGCGTTAAAATGGCGTTGGTGGGCCTGTTTTGCTGCACTCACCTTTCACGCAGTTCGAGGAGATTTCCATGTCAGTCCAATCGCTTGAAGCCGTCGCCAAGGCGATGGTCGCGCCCGGCAAGGGCATACTGGCGGCCGACGAATCCACCGGCACGATCGAAAAGCGTCTCGCCAGCGTCAAGGTCGAAAACACCGAGGAGAACCGCCGCGCCTACCGCGACATGCTGTTTTCGACGAAGGGCCTCGGGCAGTACATCAGCGGAGTGATTCTCTACGACGAGACGCTGCGCCAGAAATCGGCCGGCGGCACGCCGTTCGTCGATCTGCTCGCGAAGAACGGCATCCTGCCCGGCATCAAGGTGGACACAGGCGCGAAGGACCTCGCGCTCTGCCCCGGCGAGAAGGTGACCGAAGGCCTCGACAACCTCGCCAGGCGCTGCGCCGAGTACGTGAAGCTGGGCGCGAAATTCGCCAAGTGGCGCGCCGTGATCACCATCGGCGAGGGCATCCCCAGCTCGACCTGCATCGCGGCGAACGCGCACGCGCTCGGCCGCTACGCGGCGATCTGCCAGGCGGCGGGGCTGGTGCCGATCGTCGAGCCCGAGGTGCTGATGGACGGCAATCACGCCATCGAGCGCTGCGAAGAAGTGACGGAGTGGACCTTGAACGCGGTCTACGAGGCGCTCTACCTGAACCGCGTGGTCCTGGAGCGCTCGGTGCTGAAGCCCAGCATGGTGGTCTCGGGCAAGGATTGCCCGCGCCAGGCGCCGGTCGCCGAGGTGGCGGAGCGCACGGTGCGGGTGTTGAAGCGCAGCGTCCCCGCGGCCGTGGCGGGCATCGTGTTCCTCTCCGGCGGCCAGAGCGACGAGCTTGCCACCGAGCATCTGGATGCGATGAACAAGCGCTACGCGAAAGAGGTGCCCTGGCCGCTGTCGTTTTCCTATGGCCGCGCCCTGCAGCAGCCTTCGCTCAAGGCGTGGAAAGGCACCGCCGCCAACGTCGGCGCGGCGCAGGCCGCATTGCTGCACCGCGCGCGCATGAACGGCCTCGCCTCAGCGGGGCGCTACTCGGCGGACCTCGAGCGCCAGGCGCTCGCCGCCTGATATCCGTGCGCATCCTTTAGACGCAAAGACGCGAACGCGCAAAGGAAACGGGTGTTCCTCGGGGAAGTCCTCCTTTGCGTTCTTTGCGCCTTGGCGTCGAGGATTCCCGCGTGAACGAGCGCCTGCCGGTATCGATCATCACCGGCTTCCTCGGCAGCGGCAAGACGACGCTGCTCAACCGCCTGCTCCAGGATCCGGGCATGGCGCGCGCCGCCGTCATCATCAACGAGTTCGGCGAGGTCGGCCTCGACCACATGCTGGTGGCGACCCCGAGCGAGAACACGGTCCTGCTCGCCAACGGCTGCCTGTGCTGCACGATCCGTGGCGACCTCGTGGAGACGCTGGCCGGCCTGCTGGCGCGGCGCGGCGCGGACGGCGTTCCCCCCTTCGACCGCGTGCTCATCGAGACCAGCGGTCTCGCGGACCCGGTGCCGATCCTGCGCACCATTGCCTCCGATGAGCTGATCGCGCCGCGCGTGCGCCTCGAAACCGTGATCGCGATGGTGGACGGTGTGAACGGGGGCGCGCAGCTCGAGGACTGCCCCGAGTCGGTGAAGCAGGCGGCCACGGCGGACTGCCTGCTCGTGAGCAAGAGCGACATTGCGGACCGGTCCGCCCTGCGCCGGCTGCGCGCGAGCCTCGCCCGCATCAATCCCGGCGCGCAACTGCTGGAAGTCACGCATGGCGCCATCGCGCCGGGGCTGCTGTTCGGCGCCGCGCTCGAGGGCCCGTCCGCGAACGGGGAACAGGTCGAGCGCTGGCTTAACGAGGCCGCGTACGTCCGCGCCGGGCGCGTGAGCGATCGCGGCGCCCATGTTCATCGGGCGGGACGGGGCGGGCAGCCCGTCCGCACGTTCGCGGTGCGCCACGAGGGGCCGGTCACGGGCGCGGGTCTCGCAGCGTGGCTCGACCTCCTGGCCGCGCTCAAGGGCGCGAAGCTACTGCGGGTGAAGGGCCTCGTCAACGTCGAAGGCAGGCCGGTTGCGGTGCACGCCGTGCAAAGCGTGATCCACGAGCCGGTCGCGCTCGAGACCTGGCCGTCGCAGGACCGCGGCACGCGCATCGTATTCATCACGCGCGGCATGGAGCGCGCGGAAATCGAGGCAACGCTGCCGGCGCTCGGCCTGGCCGCGCGCCGGGAGAGCACGGCCGCCGCGTTCGACCCGGACGCCTACGCGCGATTCGTGCGGGCCGCAACGGCGTTTCAGCGACCGCGCTGAGGCCCGCGTCGCAATACGCGTCCGTCAATCAGGAGAGGAGCGCAGAAGAAGTGAAATCCCAGGAATTTCTCGAAACGAAGGCGAAGGGACCGGTGCGGGCGATCCGCTGCGGCACGCTGATCGACGGCCGCGGCGGCGCACCGGTCA
Organism: bacterium; assembly: GCA_027310225.1. Taxonomy (GTDB): domain Bacteria; phylum Pseudomonadota; class Gammaproteobacteria; order Burkholderiales; family SG8-41; genus SG8-41. Next base: position 8,979 of record DAIDBG010000051.1, read on the forward strand.
AGGACGCGGTGGTGCTGATTCACGGCAACCGCATCGTGAAGGCCGGCCCGAAGAACAAGGTCTCGGTTCCGGCGGCCGCCGAGGTGATCGACTGCTCGCGCTACACGGTGATGCCGGGGATGATGGATCTGCACATCCACACGGCGATGTACAACTGCATGACGTTTCACAACCACCGGGTCGCGCAGTTCGAGACCATGCCGCACCTGCAGCAGATGTATGCGCTGTTCCACGCGCAGAACTGCTTCGACATGGGATTCACCACGCTGCGCGACCTGGGGATGAACGGCCCCTACGGGCTGCTGGTGAACGAGATGTGCGCGGTGCGCGACGCGATCAACGCCGGCATCGTAGAGGGGCCGCGGATGGTGATCGCGGGCTTCACCACCATGACCGGCTCGCATCTCGAGCTGATCCAGCCGCGCGCGATGTACCGCTGGGGCTTCAACACCGCCGACGGACCGTGGGAGCTGCGCAAGCTCGCGCGCAAGAACATGCTCGCGGGCGTGGACGTCATCAAGACCTGCGCCTCGGGCGGCGGCGGCACCGACAAGGAGGAGCCCGACATCCGCAACATGACGCAGGAGGAGCTCGATGCGGTGGTGGACGAGGCGCACGCGCTGCACAAGCACGCGGCGGTGCACTGCTTTACCACCGGCGCCCAGCGCATGGCGCTCAAGGCCGGCGCTGACACCATCGAGCACATGGTGTTCCACGACGACGAGACCATCGAGCTCATATGCAAGGCGGGCGTGCCGGTCACCCCCACGCTGTTGCACCGCACCGACCACGCCATCGAGCTGCGGCGCGCGCACGGCACCGCCGATTTCGTGCTGCGCAAGATGAAGTACCTGCAGCCATTCTGCTTCGAGACCTTCCGCAAGATGTACAAGGCCGGCGTGAAGATCGCGATGGGCACCGACATGGGTTTCGAGCCGGACATGGGCAGCAACGCCGCGGAACTGGAGATCTACGTCAAGCTCGGCATGAAGCCGATGGACGCGATCCTCACCGCCACGCGCAACGCCGCGCAGGCGCTCAAGCAGGAGAAGGACCTCGGCACGATCGAGGCCGGCAAGCTCGCCGACCTGATCGCGGTGGACGGCGATCCGCTGAAGAGCATCCGCTGCCTGCAAGAGAAGAAGAACATCAAGATCGTGATGAAGGAGGGCAGGATCTACGCCGACCGGCGCCCGGGCAGGAGCAAGAGCGTGGTCAACGTGAATCCCGGGG
>DAIDBG010000082.1 GCA_027310225.1 bacterium
CGCTGGGGAGGCGCGCACTGATGAAGCCCGTGAGAATACTGCTCTTTGTGCTCCTGTTCGGTCCCCTGCTCGCCGCGGGCATGGAGATCAAGCTCGACCGCGTGCCTGCCGACGTGCGGCCACGGGACCCGGTTTCGCTGCAGCGCGGCGCGCAGGTCTTCGTCAATTACTGCCTGGGCTGCCACAGCGCCGGCTACATGCGCTACGAACGGCTCCAGGACCTGGGGCTCAGCGAACAGCAGATCCGGGACAACCTGATCTTCCCCGAGGCCAGGATCGGGGACCTCATGCGCAGCGCGATGAATTCCCGGGACGCCAGGGAGTGGTTCGGGATCGCGCCGCCGGACCTCACCGTGATCGCGCGCTCGCGCTCGTCCGCTGCGGGCAGCGGCGCGGACTGGCTCTACACCTACCTGCGCGGTTTCTACCGCGACCCGTCCCGCCCGAGCGGCTGGAACAACACGGTGTTTCCCAACGTCGCGATGCCGCACGTGCTCTGGCAGCTGCAGGGCGAGCAGGTGCTGAAGGAAGAGGAGCGGACGCTGCCGGGCGGCAAGAAGGAAAAGATGCAAAAGCTCGAGCTCGAGAAGCCCGGCACGATGACCCCCCTCGAGTATGACCGCCTGGTGGCCGATCTCGTGAACTTCCTCGCTTACATGGGCGAGCCCGCGCGGCAGTCCCGCATCCAGCTCGGCATCTACGTTCTCATCTTCCTCGGCGTGCTGCTCGTGCTCGCCTACGCGCTGAAAAAGGAGTACTGGAAGGACGTGCACTAATGAGCGGCAAGCGGTGGATTACGAACGCGGCGCCCGCCCGCCGGCCATCAGCCCTCGCACTTCACTGCCGACCGCTCCTTCCCTGCCGACCGCTCCTTCCCTGCCGCTCATAATATGATGACCCTTTATTCCGGCACCACCTGCCCGTTCAGCCAGCGCTGCCGCATCGTGCTCTACGAGAAGGGCATGGATTTCCAGATCGTGGATGTGGACCTCTACAACAAGCCCGAGGACCTGGCGGTGATGAACCCCTACAACCAGGTGCCGGTGCTGGTCGAGCGCGACCTCATCCTCTACGAGTCCAACATCATCAACGAGTACATTGACGATCGCTTCCCGCACCCCCAGCTCATGCCGGCGGACCCAGTGATGCGGGCGCGGGCGCGCCTGTTCCTGTTCCGCTTCGAGCACGAGATGTTCTGCCACATCGAGGCGATCGAGAAAGGCACGCAGAAGCAGGCCGACAAGGGACGCACCGTCATCCGCGACAACCTGACCCAGATCGCCCCGGTGTTCGCCAAGCAGAAGTTCATGCTGGGCGAGGAGTTCACCATGCTCGACGTTGCGATCGTGCCGCTGCTGTGGCGGCTCGACTACTACGGCATCCAGCTGCCGAAGCAGTGTGCGCCCCTCATGAAGTATGCCGAGCGCCTGTTCAGCCGGCCCGCCTTCATTGACGCGCTCACCGCCTCCGAGAAGGTCATGAGGAAGTAAGCAGTGCAGAGTGCAGAGTGCAGAGTGCAGAATGAAAGCTACGCAGGCGCGGTGCGCGGCCGGCTCTGTGCCTTGCCTTCATCCCTCATCCCTCATCCCTCATCCCTCGCGTAGCCATGGCGGAACGCTCCACCAAGCCGTACCTCATCCGCGCCATCCACGAATGGTGCTCGGACTCGAACCTCACGCCCTATCTCAGCGTGCGGGTCAACGCCGGCACGCGGGTGCCGGCGGAGTACGTGAAGAACGGCGAGATCGTGCTCAATGTGAGCTACGATTCCACTCACCGGCTCACCATCGGCAACGACGTCATCCAGTTTGCGGCGCGCTTCAACGGCGTCTCGCGCGAGTGCTCGATCCCGGTGGAGGCCGTCACCGGCATCTTCGCCAGGGAAAACGGCCAGGGATTGTTCTTCCCGCACGAGGCCGCCGCGACCGAGGGCGGCGCTTCTCCCTCTCCCTCCGAACCTGAGCCGCCCGCCTCCCCCGCCACCAACGGCGGCAAGCCCCGGCTCCAGGTCATCAAGTAGCCCGCCGGCCGGGCCGCTGTGTTTGGTTGGTCAGGAGGCGGACGAACCACTATAATATCGCGCCTCGATGCCGGCATAGCTCAGTGGTAGAGCAACCGCCTTGTAAGCGGTAGGTCGTCTGTTCGAGTCAGACTGTCGGCACCAGGGCAGTGCTCCGGCCTGCGGCGTGGCAGGCCTTTTTTTGTTGCCGGCCGGATGCGGCCGGTCGCCGGAAGCGGGCGGGCGCGGTTCGATGGCAGGCGGGCTGCGGGAACCTTTGGCGATTTTTCTGTCCAATTGCGCGAGGGCGGCCCGGTACGGCGCCCGGTGAAAACGGCGCTTCCACCCCTGTCCGGAGCGCGGGAAAAAAGAAGCGGCGGCCGCTCGGAGCGCGACTGCCGTCGGAGGGATGCATGATCAAGATCGAAAACCTGGTGAAGGCCTTCGGGCCGAAGCTCGCGGTGAACGACGTGTCGTTCACGGTCGAGCGCGGCGAGGTGCTGGGCTTTCTCGGGCCGAACGGCGCAGGCAAGTCCACCACGATGCGCATGGTGACGGGCTTCATCCCGCCGACGTCGGGGAAAATCACCGTCGGCGGCCACGACGTCGCCGAGGAGCCGCTGGCGGCGAAACGCCTGATCGGCTATCTTCCGGAGAACGCGCCGGGCTACGCCGACATGACGGTGCACGGCTTTCTCAACTTCATGGCCGAGCTGCGCGGGCTGAAGGGCGGGGCGCGGAAGCAGGCGGTGAACCGCGTGGTCGAGCTCTGCTTCCTGGAAAACGTCCTCTACCAGACCATTGACACCCTCTCCAAGGGCTACAAGCACCGCACTTGCCTCGCACAATCGCTGATCCACGATCCCGGCATCCTGGTCATGGACGAGCCGACCGACGGGCTCGACCCCAACCAGAAGCACGAGGTCCGCAACCTCATCAAGCACATGGGCGCGTCGAAGGCGATCGTCTTCTCGACCCACATCCTGGAGGAGGTCGAAGCAGCCTGCTCGCGCGTCATCATCATTGATCGCGGCAGGATCGTCGCCAACGGCACGCCGCAGGAGTTGAAGGCGCGCTCGCCGGAAGGGCGGCTCGAGGACGTGTTCCGCGCCATCACCCTGCCCGACACCGTGAAGGAACATTGAGACCGCCGATGAACACCGATAGAAGATTTGGGTTGAGTAAAACATGAACGCGTGGACGAACATCAAGGCGATCGTGAAGCGCGAGCTGGGGGGCTATTTCACCTCGCCCATTGCCTACGTGTTTCTCGTGATCTTCCTGCTGCTCACCGGCTTCTTCACGTTCACCGTGGGCAACTTCTTCGAGCGCGGCGAGGCGTCCCTGGTGTCGTTCTTCACCTGGCACCCGTGGCTCTACCTGTTCCTGGTGCCGGCGGTCGGCATGCGGCTGTGGTCGGAGGAGCGGCGGCTCGGCACGATCGAGCTCCTGCTCACCATGCCGGTCACGACGTGGCAGGCGATCGTCGGCAAGTTCCTCGCCTCCTGGCTGTTCCTCGCACTCGCACTCGCGCTGACTTTCCCGGTCGTGATCACGGTGAACTGGCTCGGCGACCCCGACAACGGCGTCATCGCCGCCGGCTACGTCGGCAGCCTGCTGCTCGCGGGTGCGTATCTCGCGGTGAGCTGCATGACCTCCGCCATGACGCGCAACCAGGTGATCAGCTTCATCGTGTCGGTGGTGATTCTCCTGTTCCTGATCCTCGCCGGCTTCACCCCGGTGACCGATCTCCTGTCGCGCTTCGCGAACCCGCGGGTGGTCGAGGTGGTCGCCGCGTTCTCGGTGATGACCCACTTCGAGGGCTTCCAGCGCGGCGTGCTCGACTTGCGCGACTTCATCTTCTTCGCCTCGGTGATGGGGTTTGCGCTGTTCGCGACGGGCGTCATCATCCGCGGCCACCGGGCCGGCTGAGAGGGAACCATGAACAAGAAGAACCTCGAGGCTTTGCTCTACTCGACCGGCGGCATCGCCGCGCTGCTCGCGGTGCTGGTCGCTTTCAATTTCATCGTGGGCACGCTCAATTTCCGGGCGGACCTGACCGAAGGCAACGTCTATACGCTCTCGCCGGGCACGCGCGCGATCCTCGCCAGGCTCGAAGCACCGGTCAAGGTGCGCTACTACTACTCGCAGGGCAGCGCGGCGGTGCCGGTGGGGCTGAAGACGTTCGCCAAGCGCGTCGAGGACCTGCTCAACGAGTACCGCGCGGCCTCCGGCGGCAGGGTGGCGATCGAGAAGTTCAATCCCGAACCCGATTCGGACGCCGAGGATTCGGCGGCGCTCGACGGGGTGGAAGGGCAGCTCACCAACACCGGCGAGAAATTCTACCTCGGTCTCGCGGTCTCCTTCCTCGACCAGAAGGCGGCGATCCCGGTGCTCGCGCCCGACCGCGAGCAGCTGCTCGAGTACGACATCACGCGGGCGGTCGCGCAGGTCACGGCGGCGAAAAAGCCGGTGGTGGGCGTGATGAGCGCGCTGCCGGTGATGGGACGCTCGCTCGACCCGATCCGCAAGCAACAGCCGGCCGAGCCGTGGGTGCTGGTGTCGGAGCTCAAGCGCAGCTTCGAGGTGAGGAAGGTCGAGCTCGACGCCAGGAAGATTGACGACGACATCAAGGTGCTGCTGGTCATCCACCCGCGCAACATCACCGAGGAGACGGAGTACGCCATTGACCAGTTCGTGCTGCGCGGGGGCAAGCTCATCGCCTTCGTGGATCCTTACGCCTACTTCGACCAGCAGCCGGACCTGCAGAACCCGTTCGGCGGCTCGCAGGCCGGCCAGTCCACGCTCTACCGCCTGTTCAAGGCGTGGGGCGTGGACATGAACCTGGGCAAGGTGATCGCCGACCTCACGTTTGCCAGCGGAGAGGGGCCGCGGCTGCTGCCGACGCTGCTCTCGCTCAACCCGCAGGCGCTCAACAGGGAGGACGTGGTGATGAGCCAGATCGGCACGCTGCTGATCCCGTTCGGGGGCGCCTTCACCGGCAAGCCGGCCGCGGGGCTGACGCAGACCGTGCTCGCGCGCACTTCGAAAAACGCGCAGCCGGTGGACCTCATCATCGCCACGCTCTCGGGTGAGCCCTCGACGCGCGGCTTCCAGCCCACGGGCGAGGAAATGCCGCTCGCGATCCGCCTCACCGGCAAGTTCAGCACCGCGTTTCCCGAGGGCAGGCCGCAGCCGTTCGGCGCCGGGGACAAGCCGAAGGCGGGGGACAAGAAAGCCGGGGCGGCGCCCGAGCCGCAGCTCAAGCAGTCGGCGGGCGAGGGCGCGGTGGTTCTGGTGGCGGACGCGGACCTGCTCTCCGACGGCGCGGCAGTGGAAGTCCAGGAGGTCTTCGGGCAGCGCCTGGTCGTCCCCCGCAACGGCAACCTCGCTTTCGCGCAGGGCCTGGTCGAGCAGTTCTCCGG
>DAIDBG010000093.1 GCA_027310225.1 bacterium
CTCGGTGACGGACCACTCGTGCAGCTCCGCATAATCGCCGAGCGTGACGCCCCAGCGATCGCGGACGTGGCGCTGGAACGCGGTCAGGTTCGCACCGGCGATGCGTTCAGGCGACGGCTCCCAGATCGGCTTGTCCATGGCCGCTTCAACCTCCTGCCGCGGAGGAAACGGTGGACGCAGAGGAACGGGAGGGGAATAACGGAGAAGCGGCCATCACAATCCCGAGCGGTGCTACTCGTGCTCCGGGCGGAGCAGCGGAAACAGGATCACGTCGCGGATCGACGGGCTGTCGGTGAGCAGCATCACCAGGCGGTCAATACCGATGCCTGCACCGGAAGCGGGCGGCATGCCATACTCGAGGGCGCGGATGTAATCAGCATCGAAGTGCATGGCTTCGGCGTCGCCCGCTTCCTTCTGTTTCGACTGCTCCATGAAGCGCGCCGCCTGGTCCTCGGGATCGTTGAGTTCCGAGAAGCCGTTGGCGATTTCCCGTCCGGCGATATAGAGCTCGAAACGCTCCGTGATCCCGGGGTTCTTGTCGCTGCGGCGGGCGAGCGGTGATACTTCGGTGGGATAGTCCATGATGAAAGTGGGCTGGATCAGACTCTCCTCGACGGTGTTTTCGAAGAGCGTCAGCTGCAGGCCGCCGATGCCGTCCGCCGGCCGGAACGCGACACCGAGCTTCTCCAGCCGAGCGATGAGCGCCTTGCGATCGTTCAGCACGGCGTCGGAAATCTCCGGGTGGTGCTGCTGGATCGCCTGGGTGATGGTGAGTCGCCGGTAGGGCGCGCCGAGCTCGATCTCGTGGCCCTGGTAGGTGATTCTGGAGGTGCCGAGCGCCGTTTGCGCGGCGCCGAGCAGCATCTGCGGGATCACGGTCATCATGTACTCGTAATTGGTATAGGCGGCATAGAACTCGAGCATCGTGAACTCGGGATTGTGCTTGGTGGAGATGCCCTCGTTGCGGAAGTTGCGGTTGATCTCGAACACCTTCTCGAGGCCGCCCACCACCAGCCGCTTGAGGTAGAGTTCGGGGGCGATGCGCAGATAGAGGTCGAGATCGAGCGCGTTGTGATGGGTAACGAAGGGGCGAGCCGCGGCGCCGCCCGGTATCGGCTGCATCATCGGCGTTTCCACCTCCAGAAAATCCCGGCCGAGCAGGAACTCCCGGATCGCCTGGATGATGCGCGAGCGCAGCACGAAAACCCGGCGCGTGCCTTCGTTGATAATGAGATCAACGTAACGCTGCCGGTACTTGAGTTCCTGTTCGGTCAGTCCGTGCCATTTTTCCGGCAGCGGCCGCAGCGATTTGGCGAGCAGGCGAAGTCCCCGGGCGCGCACCGTGAGCTCGCCCGTGCGGGTCCGGAACAGCTCGCCTTCGACACCGATGATGTCGCCGATGTCGTAGTGCTTGAAAGCTTCGTGCGCTTCCTTGCCGGGCGCGTTGTCGGCGACGAAGATCTGGATCTGGCCGCTCGCGTCCCGGATGTGGGCGAAGGTGACCTTGCCCATCGTTCGCCTGAGCATGATGCGGCCAGCGACCTTGACCGCCACCGGGTCGGCATCGAGCGCCTCGCGTCCGGCGTCCCCGTGCTTGCGGAGCAACTCGGCCGCCAGATTCTGCTGCGGGAAATCGTTGGGGAAGGCCGCGCCCTTCTCGCGCAGGGCTTTCAGCTTGGCGCGGCGCTCGGCGATCAGGCGGTTGGCGTCCCGCGGGGCTGGCATGCACTGGTCTTCCATGGCGATTCCTTCCGCTACAGGCCCTGCTTGAGGCTGGCTTCGATGAAATTTCCCAGGTCGCCGTCGAGCACCGCCTGGGTGTTGCCGATCTCGATATGGGTGCGCAGATCCTTGATGCGCGACTGGTCGAGTACATAGGAGCGGATCTGATGGCCCCAGCCGATGTCGGTCTTGGCTTCTTCCAGCGCCTGCTTTTCCTCCCGGCGCTTTCTCGTCTCGAGCTCGTAGAGCCGCGACTTGAGCATCGCTATCGCTTCGGCCCGGTTGCGGTGCTGAGAGCGATCGTTCTGGCATTGCACCACGATGCCGGTCGGCAGGTGCGTGATGCGTATCGCCGAGTCGGTCTTGTTCACGTGCTGTCCCCCGGCGCCCGAGGCGCGGAAGGTGTCCACGCGCAGGTCCGCCGGGTTGATTGCGATCTCGATGGTTTCGTCAACCTCCGGATAGACGAAGACGCTGGCAAACGAGGTGTGGCGCCTTTTGTTGGCGTCGAACGGCGATTTCCGCACCAGGCGATGCACGCCGGTCTCCGTGCGCAGGTGGCCATAGGCGTAATCGCCGCTTACCTTGAGCGAAGCGCTCTTGATGCCGGCCACTTCACCGGCCGATTCCTCGAGTAGCTCGACGCGGAAGCCCTTGCGTTCGCAGTAACGCAGGTACATGCGCTCGAGCATCTGGGCCCAGTCCTGCGCCTCGGTGCCGCCCGAGCCCGCCTGGATGTCGAGGAAGCAGTTGCTCGGGTCCATCGGGTTGGAGAACATGCGGCGGAATTCCATGTCCGCCACCGTCTGCTCGAGGCCTTGCGCGTCCCCGTCGATTGCGACGAGCGTCGCGTCGTCGCGCTCGGCTCTGGCGATCTCGAACAGTTCCTTGGTGTCCCGCAACCCGGAGTCGAGCCGGCCGAACGTCGTGACCAGCGATTCGAGGGACTTGCGCTCCCGGCCGAGCTCCTGGGCGCGCTTGCTGTCGCTCCACACGGCGGGGTCTTCGGCGAGCCTGGTGACTTCGGCTAGGCGGCGCTGCTTGGCCTCGAAGTCAAAGATACCTCCGCAGTTCCGCGGCGCGGCCCTCGACGTCCGCGAGCCGGCGGGCGATTGCATTGATTCTTTCCGCTTCCATGACGGGATTCCTGAAATGATGGAATTATACCTGTGGTCAAACCTGGACGCGCTGCGCCGGTTTGAGTAGCGTGCCGGAGCGTGGAGCAGGTGCCCGCTTGCGGGTGCGACCGCGGAGGCGCGCAAGCGGCCGACGTGGTGCGAATT
>DAIDBG010000099.1 GCA_027310225.1 bacterium
CGAGCAGGGGATCGCCGTAGAGCGTCCACCAGCGATCGCCGGTCGCCGTCGCGCCTTCCCCCGGCGCTCTCTGCCAGGTTGCGGGCAGTTCCGGAGCCGGCCGCTCGTAGGCGGGACCGACCGCGCAACCGGCGACCAACGCCGCGGCCACGGCGGAAAAAACGGTCCTAGCCCGCATCGCCGTCTCCTTTCGCCGTCGGATGATGGTGCGGCCCGCGAGCGGCATGCAGCGCGGCCTCGCGATGATGCCTGGCCTCTTCCTCAATCTCGGCGGTCGAGCGCGTCTCGGAGAGCTTGCGGTCCACGATGATCCTGAAGAACCACGGGATGAAGAAGATCGCGAGGAAGGTCGCGGCGAGCATGCCGCCCATCACGCCGGTGCCGGCGGAGTGACGCGCGCCGGCGCCGGCGCCGCTCGAGAAGGCGAGCGGCGTCACGCCGAGGATGAAGGCGAGCGAGGTCATCAGTATCGGCCGGAACCGGAGCCGCGCGGCTTCGACCGCCGCCGCCGCGGTCGAAAGACCTTCATGCTTTTTCATCACCGCGTACTCGACGATCAGGATGGCGTTCTTCGCCGCGAGGCCCAGCAGCGTCACCAGGCCGATCTGGAAGTAGACGTCGTTGGAGAGACGGGCGATGCCGGCGAGCGGCGAGAGCAGGCCCTGCAGCCACGGCACGCCCATCGCCAGGTAGTAAGGCATCGGCAGCAGATTGTTGATGAATATCGCCGCCAGCGCGCCGAAGGTGCCGAAGGGCAGGGCGAGCATCACCGCCAGCGGCAGCGACCACCGGTCGTATTGCGCGGCGAGAATCAGGAACACCATCAGCGCCGCGAGCCCCAGCGCCAGGATCGAAGTGCCGCCCGAGCGCTTCTCCTGGAACGAGGCGCCGCCCCAGTCGAAACTGAATTCCGCCGGCAGAGTCTCGCGCGCGATCTTTTCCATGCGCTCGATCGCCTGGCCCGAGCTGAAGCCGGGCTGGGCCGAGCCGAAGATCTTCACCGCCGGCAGATTGTTGAAGCGGTCGAGTGTGTCCGGTCCCGAGGAGTAGTTCACCTTGGCGAGCGCCGCCAGCGGCACCATGCCGTTGCGCTCCGAGCGCACGTAGACCGCGCCGACGTCGCCGGGGCGGTTGCGGTAGGCCGGCTCAGCCGACATCAGCACCTGCCAGGTGCGGCCGTACTTGTTGAAGTCGTTGACGTAGAACGTGCCGAGCGTCGCGGCGAGCGTGTTGTAGATCTCGTTCACCGGCACGCCCAGCGCCTTCGCCTTCTCGCGGTCGGTCTCGACGTAGAGCTGCGGCACGTTGGCGCGCCACAGCGTGTTGACCTGCCCGAACATGGGGTCCTTGGCCACCGCGCCGAGGAGCTGCTGCGTCGCCTCGGCCAGCCGCTCCGGGCCGCCGTTTCCGCGGTTCTGTACGTAGAACTCGAAGCCGCCCGCATTGCCCAAGCCGAAGATCGGCGGCGGGCCGAAGGCGAGGATGAGGGCTTCCCTGATATTCGCGGTCTTCATGAAGAGCTCGCCGACCAGCTGCGGCGTCGCGACCTCGCGCTCGTCCCAGGGCTTCTGCGTCACGAAGATGGTCGCCGCGCTGTTGCGGAAGCTGCCGCCGAGGAAGTCGAAGCCGGTGAAGGCGATGGCGTCCTCGTTCGCGGGATTCGACTTGATGATGCCGAGCACCTCGTTCACCACCTTGTCGGTGCGCTCCAGCGTCGCGCCGTCGGGGAGGAACACCGCCGCGATGTAGTAGCCCTGGTCCTCGTCCGGCACGAGCGACCCCGGCGTGGCGCGCCACAGGCCGACCGTGAGCGCCACCATGCCGGCGAACAGCGCGGCGGCGATGGCCCCGCGGCGCAGCACCCAGCTCACGCCGTCCACGTAGCGCCCGGTCATGCGGTGAAACCAGTCGTTGAACCAGCGGAAGAAGCGGCCGGGCTGCTTGTGCTCCCGCTTCAGTATCAGCACGCACAGGCTGGGGGTCAGCGTCAGCGCAATCAGGCCCGAGATCGCCACCGCAATCGAGATCGTCACCGCGAACTGCCGGTAGAGCTCGCCGGTGAGACCCCCGAGGAAGGCGATCGGTACGAACACCGCGGTCAAGGTGAGCACGATGGCGATGATCGGGCTGGTGACCTCGTGCATCGCCTTGATGGCGGACTCGCGCGCGGACAGGTGCTCCTCGTGCATGATGCGCTCGACGTTCTCGAGCACCACGATCGCGTCGTCCACCACGATGCCGATCGCGAGCACCATGCCGAACAGCGTGAGCGTGTTGATCGAATAGCCGAGGAGCATCAGCCCCGCGAAGGTCCCGATGAGCGAGACCGGCACGGCGGCGAACGGGATCAGCGTCGCCCGCCAGTTCTGCAGGAATACCCACACCACCAGGAACACGAGCAGCATCGCCTCGGCGAGTGTTTTCACCACCTCGCGGATCGACACCTGGACGAAGCGCGTGGTGTCGTACACCACCGAATGCTGGAGGCCGCTCGGGAAGCCCTGCGCGAGTCCGCTCATCGCCTGCTTCACGCGGTCGGCGGTGGCGAGGGCGTTGGCGCCGGGCTGGAGAAAGATCCCGACCAGGGTGGCGGTCTTGCCGTTGACGCGGCCGATGAACTCGTAGTCCTTGGAGCCGAGCTCGACCCGGGCGACATCCTTCAGCCGCAGGATCGAGCCGTCGCCGTTGGCGCGTACCACGATGTTCTCGAATTCCGCCGGCTCCGAGAGCCGCCCCTTGGTGGTGATGGTGTAGACCAGCTCCTGCGGGCCGCCGGTGGGCGACTGCCCGATCTTGCCGGCGGCAAACTGGGCGTTCTGCTCGTTGATCGCGCGCGCGACGTCGGCGGCGGTGAGCTTCAATTGCGCCATGCGGTCGGGCCGCAGCCACACGCGCATCGCGTAGTCCTTGGCGCCGAAGATCTGCACGTTGGTCGTGCCGGGGATGCGCTTCAGCGCGTCGAGCACGTTCAGCGTGACGTAGTTCGAGATGAACAGGTCGCTGCGGGTGTCGTCGGGCGAAGTGAACGCGATCACCTGGAGAAACGAGGACGAGCCCTTCTCGACGGTCACGCCCTGGCGGCGGACCTCTTCCGGCAGCCTGGGCTCGACCTGCTTCACGCGGTTGTTGACGTTCAGCGCCGCGGTGTCCACGTCGGACCCGATCTCGAAGGTCACCTGGATTTCCGCCACGCCGTTCGAGCCGGAGGTCGAGTTCATGTAGAGCATGTTCTCGACGCCGTTGATCTGGTTCTCGAGCGGGGCGGCCACCGTCTGCTCGAGCACCTGGGCGGAGGCGCCGGGGTAGACGGCGCGCACGGTGACCACGGGCGGGGCGATCTCGGGGTATTGCGCGATCGGCAGCACGCGCATCGCGGCGAGACCCGCGATCACGATGAAGATCGAGAGGACGGCCGCGAAGATCGGCCGGTCGATGAAGAAGCGCGAGATCATATGCGGCTGCCCGAGGTCTTCTTCACCGCCGGCGCCTTCTTGTCGGACGGCGCCTTCTTTTCCGCCGGCGCCTTCTTTTCTGCGGGTGATGCGGGAGCGGCCGCATCATCGGCGATCTTCACCGGCGCGCCCGGGCCGAGGCGCACCACGCCGTCCACGATCACCCGGTCGCCGGGCTGCAATCCCGCATTGACGATCCAGCCGTCGCCGGTCCAGTCGCCGACCTCGAGCGGGCGCGGTTCGGCTTTGCCCTCGGCGCTGACGATGTAGGCGAACTTGCCCTTGGGGCTCTCGAGCACCGCGCGCTGCGGCACCACCATCGCGGCCGGCCGCACGGCGCCCTCCAGCACGATGCGCACGAATTCGCCGGCGCGAAGCTGGTTGGCCGGATTGGGCAACTCGGCGCGCGCCTCGCTGGTGCCGGTCTGGGTGCTGACCCGGACGTCGGTGAAATTCAGCTTGCCGGCGCGGGCATAAATGCTGCCGTCCGCGAGCTTGACACTCGCCTTGAAGCCGCCGTTCTCCGGCAGCTTCAGCCGCCCGGATTCGACGTCGCGACGTATCGCAAGGTGGTCGCGGTCCGGGATGCCGAACACCACGTACATCGGGTCGGTCTGCGTCACCGTCGTGAGCAGGACGTTCGGGCCGGAAACGAGCGTGCCTTCGGACACCACGGCGCGGCTCGCGATGCCGGTGATCGGCGACTCCACCCGCGTGTACTCGAGATTGAGCCGCGCCTCGTTGACGCGCGCACGCACGCTCTTCACCTCGGCTTCCGCCACCTGCTCGGCCGAGACCGCGTCGTCGAGCTCCTTCTGGCTCACCGCTTTCGACTCGAACACGGGCCGCAGCCGCGCGGCCTCGCGCTTCGCCTGCGCGAGGCGCGCCTCGGCGACGCCCAGATCAGCCTCCGCCCGGGCGAGCGCCACGCGGAAGGGTTGGGGGTCGATCGTGAAGAGCGACTCGCCGCGCTTCACGACCGCGCCTTCCTGGTAGTTGCGCTTGAGCAGGATGCCGGTGACGCGGGCGCGCACTTCCACCTCGCGATAGCCCGCGGTCTGCGCCACGTATTCGTAGGTAACCGGCACGTCCCTGGGCTCGACCGTGAGCACCGTCACCCCCGGCGGCGGAAAGCCGCCGGCGGGAGGCGCCGCCGCGGGCTGGCAGCCCGCGGCGGCCAGCGCCAGCACGAGCGGGAGTGCGAAACGGAGAATCGGACGGGGCTGCGACGGATAGCGGGATGTCATGTCATGATCACTTGTTGTCCGGGCGCGGCGACGGGAGTGCTTGGCGTAGGTTGCGAAGGCGCGCGGGATTGATTGCAGCAGCCGGCGATTTTACATACAATCACGAATGTATGTAAAGTGCCGCTGATCCCGCATCGAGCAAAGGAGAACCGCAACGTGGTAAGACGCACCAAGGACAAGGCGCAGGAGACACGCAACCGCATCCTCGATGCCGCCGAGCAGGTATTCAGCGATCGCGGCGTGTCGCGCACCTCGCTCAACGACATCGCCGAAGCGGCCGGCGTCACGCGCGGCGCGATCTACTGGCACTTCCAGGACAAAAGCGAACTGTTCTGCGCCATGCTCGGCCGCGTGACGATGCCGATGGAGGAATTGCGCGACCGCGCCGCCGGCCAGCTGGCGGAAGACCCGCTCGCCTACATCCGGGCCATGGCGCTCAATATCCTCACCCGAACGGCGACCGACGCGCAGTGCCAGCGCGTGTTCGACGTTGTCGTGCACAAGTGCGAGTATCTGGACGAGATGGCGGAGGTCAAGCAGCGCTTTGCCAGGATGCGGGAAGGCTGCCTGCAGAAGATCGAGCAGGGGTTCCGCCAGGCGATCAAGCGCGGCACGATCGCCCGGGTGGATCCCCGTCTGGCGTCGGTCGGGCTGACGGCCCTGATTGACGGCGTCATCATGAACTGGCTCGTGGACCGCCGTTTCTTTCCGCTCGAGCGCAGGGCCGCGGCTCTCGTTGATCTCTACCTCGACGGCCTGCGTTACCGCGGCGCGAAGCACGCTCCGCGCACCGCGCACAAAGCCATCGCCCGGCGCCGCGCCAGAGCCGCCTAGCCCCGATTATTCATGAACAGGACCCTCGTGCAGAGCCGCAAGACACCTCGTCACGCACCTATCGTCGGAGCATCCATGAAACCAGTCGGACACCTCGCGCGGCGGATGGCGGAGATCGAGCCGTTTCACGTGATGGCGCTGCTCGCCCGCGCGCGCGAGCTGGAGGCGCGGGGCCGCTCCGTCATCCACATGGAGATCGGCGAGCCCGATTTCCCGACACCGGGGCCGGTGCGCGAGGCGGGAATCCGCGCGCTGCGGGAAGGCGGTGTGTTCTACACCCCGGCGATGGGGCTGCCGGAGTTGCGCCGGGCGATTGCCGGCTACTACCGTTCGCGCTACGGCGTCGAAGTGCCGCCATCGCGCATCATCGTGACCACGGGCGCTTCCGGTGCGCTGATGCTCGCGTGTGCAGCGCTGGTGAATCCGGGGAACGAGGTGCTGCTCGCCGATCCCGGCTATCCCGCCAATCGCCACTTCGTGCGCGTGATGGAGGGCGTGCCGCACCCGGTGCCGGTGGACGCCGCGACCGGCTACCAGCTCGCGGCCGGGCATCTCGAGCGCCATTGGGGCCAACGCACCGCGGCGGCCCTCGTCGCCACGCCATCGAATCCCACCGGAACGCTGATCCCGACCGAGCACCTCTCCGCCATGGCGGAAGTCGCGCGCGAGCGCGGCGGCACGCTCATCGTCGACGAGATTTATCACGGCCTGGTGTACGAGGGCGAATACACCACCGCGCTGTCGTTCGCGGACGACGTGTTCGTCATCAACAGCTTTTCCAAGTACTTCAACATGACCGGCTGGCGCCTCGGCTGGATGGTGGTGCCCGAGCGCTACGTGAGCGAGCTCGACAAGCTCGCGCAGAACCTGTACCTTGCGGCGCCCACGCCGGCACAGCGCGCCGCGCTCGCGGCGTTCGAGCCGGAGACGCTTGCGATCCTGGAAGCGCGGGTGAAAGAGTTCAAGGCGCGCCGCGACTACCTCGTGCCGGCACTGCGCGGACTGGGGTTCGACATCCCGGTATGCCGCAGGGCGCGTTCTACGGCTATGCCGGCTGCGGGAAGCTGACGAAAGACAGCTTCGACTTCGCGCGCGAGCTGCTGGAGCAGGCGGGGGTGGCGATCACGCCGGGGGTGGACTTCGGCGCGAATGCGCCGGAGCGGCATGTGCGCTTCGCGTACACGAGACCAGTCGGGGAGCTGGAGGAAGGGGTGGCGCGCATAGCGGCGTTTCTAGCAAAGGGCTAACCTCTCACCGCAGAGGACGCAGAGGACGCGGAGGAAAAGCAAGAGCAACATTGAAACCACAGATGAACACAGATGAACACGGATAAGATCAAGAATCGCCTGCCGATCGTGACTGTGGGTACTTCGAAAGCGTAGAATAATTAGGACTTGATCGACCAATTCGTAGAAGAACAAAATGGCAGGTAACAGGAAGAAACGAGTTCAGGAAGCACTTTCCGTACTCGTTGATTTCGGGATGCCAAGAGCTCAGCAGAATGAGCGGTCCGCCCTCTGTTTGCTCGCGATCTTAGACTTGAGTCCCGATAAAACTTGGAGCGAGGCGCGAGACCCGCTCATCGGTATCACGCCGATCATGGATTGGGTACGCAAGCACTACAAGAAGAACTACGCTCCGAATACCCGCGAAACAATTAGGCGGCAGACGATGCGCCAGTTCGTTCAAGCCGGGATTGCGAAATACAACCCCAGAGGTGGCCTCGCTTTTTTGGACAGAATGCGGTTCCATTCTTCATAGCGCGCGGAACAGCAGCGAAATCCCGCTCAGCACCAGCAACGCGCCGACGATGCGCGCCGCGTGGTCGCGTGAGAGCCTGCCGTGCAGGCGGTTGCCGGCGTAGAGGCCCAGCACCATCGCCGGCGCGAGCAGTGCCGCGGTCACGAACACGTCCCGGTTGAAAAGACCCGTCACCGCGAACAGCACGATGCGCGCCGCGGTGGTGAAGATGAAGATCGCCGGCATGGTGGCGCGGACTTCGTCGGGAGTCGCGCCGCGGCCGGCGAGGTACATCACGTAGAGCGGCCCGCCGATGCTGAACAGCGCGGAGATGGTTCCGGCGAAAAGCCCGATCGGGACCGCCGCCCAGCGCGCGAGCCGCATCGCCGGCCGGCGTTTGACCAGATAGCTCGTGCCGAACGCGACCACCAGCAGCCCCAGCAGCAGCATGAGGAGATCGCCCGGCAGGCGGATGAGGAGCGTCACGCCCGCCACCATGCCCGCCAGCATGAAGGGAACGAGCGCGAGCATCTCCGGCTTGTTCACGCCCGCGCGCAGTTTCAGACCCTGGCTCACCGAGGCGACGCAGTCGAGCAGCACCACGACCGGTATTACGAACGTGAAGGGGAAGAAGTGCGCGAGCAGCGGCACTGCGATGAGCGTCGAGCCGAAGCCCGACACGCCGAAGATCACGTACGCGGTGAGGACGACGAGCGGGGCGATGATGAGGGTTGCGGCTTCAGCGGGCATTGTTATTCGATCGGCAGGGCGGGGAGTGTGCAATACGGCCCGCCGGGCGGTCAACTCGCCGCGGGCGGGCGTTTTTTTGCGGGTACAATGTTCCAGGTGATGGAAACGACGCTGATCATCATCCGCCACGGCGAGACCGCCTGGAACCGCGAGCGCCGCATGCAGGGGCATACCGACACGCCGCTCTCCGGGACCGGGCGCGCGCAGGCAGCTGCGCTCGGGCAGCGCCTGTCGGCGGCCGCGCTCCGGGCTTTGTACAGCAGTGACCTGCAACGCGCCTGGGACACGGCCCGGGCGATCGCCGCGCGCACCGGCCATGAGGTCATCGCCGATCAGCGGCTGCGCGAACGGCGCTTCGGCATCTTCGAGGGCCTTACCTACGACGAGATGAGCCGCCGCTACCCGGGCGAGTTCGCGCGCTTCCAGAGCCGCGACCCGGATTATGCGATCCCCGGCGGCGAGAGCGCACGCGAGTTCCGGGACCGCTCGCTCGAGTGCCTTGCAGAAATCGCGGGCCGGCACGAGGGCACGGAAGTCGCGGTCGTGACCCACGGCCTCGTGCTTGACGCGCTCTACCGCGCTGCGCACAACCTGGCGCACGGCGCGCCGCGCCCGGTACCGCTGCTTAACGCGAGCCTGAATGTCTTCACCTACGCGGCGGGCGGCTGGCGGCTCCAGTCGTGGGGCGACGTCGGCCATCTTCCCGGTCGTCGATGACGACCGGCCAGGACACGGTGGTCCTGGTGCACGGGCTGTGGGTACACGGCCTGGCGATGGAGCTCCAGCGCTTCGCGCTGGCGCGGCTCGGTTATCACGCGGTGGCCTACTCCTACCACCCGGTCCGGCACGACCTCACTGAAAATGCCGAGCGGCTGGCGCTCTACGCATATTCCTTGCGCGCCCCCGTCGTGCATTTCGTCGGCCACAGCCTGGGCGGACTGGTGATACTCAAGATGCTCGCGCGCGAGCCCGGAACCGGCGGCGGCGGGCGCATCGTGCTCGAAGGCGTGCCGTACCGCGGCAGCCACGCGGCGCAACAGCTCGCGCGCGTGCCGATCGGCCAGTCGCTGCTCGGCAGGAGCATGCGCGAATGGCTGGCGTCGGAGCGACCCGCGGACTTCGCGCGGTTCGAGATCGGCGTGATCGCGGGCTCGTTCGGTCTCGGCCTCGGGCGCCTGGTGGACCGCGATCTGCCGCAGCCCAGCGACGGCGTGGTGAGCGTGGAGGAGACCCGGGTGCCCGGCATGCGCGACCATATCGTGCTGGCGGTCAACCATTCCGGCATGCTGATCTCGCCCGCTGTCATCCGCCAGATCGCCGCCTTCCTGCGCGAGGGTGCCTTCGTGCGTGAGCGGTGAACAATGAACGGTGGCCGGTCACTCCTGCTCGCAGCGTCGCTGCCGCTGCTGCTCGCCGGCTGCGCGAACCTCGGCTACTACTGGCAGTCGGTGAGCGGCCAGCTCGACGTCTGGCGCCGCGAGCGGCCGGTGGTGGACGTGATCTCAGATTCCGGAACCCCGGCAGGGCTCAGGCAGAAGCTTGCGCGCATCGCGGAGATCCGCGATTTCGCCAGCCGCGAGCTGGGGCTCCCCGACAACCGCAGCTACCGCGGCTACGCCGATCTCGATCGCCCGTTCGCGGTGTGGAACGTGTTCGCGGCGCCGGAATTCTCGGTGCAGCCGCTGCGATGGTGCTTCGTCTTCGCCGGCTGCGTGGGCTACCGCGGCTATTTCACGCAGGCGGAAGCTGATCGCTACGCCGCCGGGCTGGCGCAGCAGGGCTACGACGTCCACGTCGGCGGGGTGCCGGCCTACTCGATGCTCGGCTGGTTTCCCGATCCCCTGCTCAGCACCTTCGTCCACTATCCGGAGGCCGAGGTCGCCGCGGTCATCTTCCACGAGCTCGCGCACCAGGCAGCGTACGCCGGCGACGACACGGTGTTCAACGAATCGTTCGCAGCCGTGGTCGAGCAGGAAGGAGTGCGGCGCTGGCTGGCGCGCACCGGTGACGCCCGCCAGCGCGAGGCGTTCGAGCGGCGCCAGCGCTTCCGCGCGCAGTTCGTGGCCCTTGGCCGGAAGTACCGGGAGCGGCTCGACACCCTCTATCGCACGCGCCTTGCGCCCGAGGCGATGCGCGACCGCAAGGCCGGCATCCTGCGCGAGCTCGAGCAGGAATATCTGGCGCTGAAGCAGGGTGACTGGGGAGGCTACGCCGGCTACGACCGCTGGTTCGCGCAGCAGCCCAACAACGCCCAGCTCGCCTCGGTCGCGATCTACACGGATCTCGTGCCCGCATTCGAAGCGCTGCTCGGGCGCGAGGGCGGGGACCTCGCGTGCTTCTATCGCGTGGTGAGGGAGCTTGCCGTGCTGCCGAAGGAGGAACGCGAGGCGCGCTTGCGCGCTCTCGCTCCGGCGGCGACCGGCAGCCCGCGACCGGAAGGGCAAAGCTGAACCGTCAGGAGTGTGTCGGACTTGGCCCAGCCCGCTCCTTGCGCAAGACCGCCCGCAGCCGCAAGGCAGAATCGGATGCGATATAATTTTCCGTCATCGGCGGCGGGAGGGGCGGATGAAACTCACCAGCACCAGCTTTACCGGCAACCAGCGCATTCCGCCGGAGTTCGCGTTCTGCGCGCCGGACCCCCGGAGCCACGCGACGCTCTCGAAGAACCGCAACCCGCAGCTGGCATGGAGCGACCTGCCCGCGGGAACCCGGTCGCTCGTCCTGATCTGCCACGACTGCGACGTGCCGTCGAAACCCGACGACGTCAACCGGGAAGGGCGCACCATTTCCGCAAAGCTGCCGCGGGTGAATTTCTACCACTGGGTGCTGGTGGACCTCGGGCCCGACTCGGGCCCGATCAGGGCGGGCGAATTCTCCGACGGCGTCACCGCGCGCGGCAAGAAGGGGCCGGACGGCCCGCGCGGCACGCGCCAGGGGATCAACGACTACACGATGTGGTTCGCCTCCGACAAGGACATGTCCGGCAACTACTTCGGCTACGACGGGCCGTGCCCGCCGTGGAACGACGAGATTCCCCACCACTACGTGTTCACGCTCTACGCGCTCGATCTGGCGCGCGCTCCCGTGGCCGGCGCCTTCAAGGGGCCGGAGGTGCTCGCAGCGATACGCGGCCATGTCATCGCGCAGGCGGCGATCACGGGGCTCTACACGCTCAATCCCGCCGTCAAGATTTGAAAAGCGTGAATCGTGACTCGTGAATCGTGATTCTTGGATTCGAGCGATCCCGGAGAGGGCCGGCTGCCGCCGGCCCTTTTGTTTCTGAAGACCTTGCCACAGAGATCACAGAGAACACAGAGAGGAACAAGAAGCGGAAATCAATAGAAATCGTGGAGCGTGATTCGTCCCGTTCCAATGTCCACATCAAAGGCCACCGCGTAAATGCGTGACCGATTCTTTGACGGATATCATTGGAACGGGATTCGTGAATCGTGATTCGACCTTGTGCTCATCCTTCCTATCGTTGCGGCTTCCGCGGTGAGAATTTTCTTGCACTGTATTTCTTGGCGGGCTTGGCGGCCTTGGCGGTTCAGTCTTTCGGGTGCAGACATTGAGGCCTGACATCGAGCGGCGGCGGGCGAACCTTCCGCGCCCGACCTACCCGGAGGAGCTGCCGGTGGTCGCGCGGCGCGAGGAGATCGCGCGCGCGATTCGGGAGAATCCGGTGGTCATCGTCTGCGGCGAGACCGGCTCGGGCAAGACGACGCAATTGCCCAAGATCTGCCTCGAGCTCGGCCGCGGCGTCGGCGGCATGATCGGTCACACGCAGCCGCGGCGCATCGCGGCGCGCACCGTGGCCGCGCGCATCGCTTCGGAGCTGCAGTCCCCGCTCGGCCACGCGGTCGGCTACAAGGTGCGCTTTTCCGACCGCATCTCGCCCGAGAGCTACATCAAGGTGATGACCGACGGCATCCTGCTCGCCGAGACGCAAGGTGACCGGGAGCTGCGCGCCTACGACACGCTGATTCTTGACGAGGCGCACGAGCGCAGCCTCAACATCGATTTCCTGCTTGGCTACCTCAAGGAGCTCATTCCGCGGCGCCCCGACCTCAAGGTGATCGTCACCTCCGCGACGATAGACGCCGGGCGCTTCTCGCGGCACTTCAGCGATGCGCCGGTGATCGAGGTCTCGGGGCGGCTCTACCCGGTGGAGATCCGGTATCGGCCGCTCACGGGTCATGACAAGGCCGATGGCGAGCAGGACCTGGCGGACGCGATCGTGGACGCGGTGGACGAGCTCGCGCGCGCTCCCGGAGGCGGCGACGTGCTGGTGTTCCTGCCCGGCGAGCGCGAGATCCGCGAGACGGCGGACGCGCTGCGCGGCCACGCGTTGAAGGGCGCGGAGATCCTGCCGCTCTACGCGCGGCTGTCCTTCGAAGAGCAGGCGCGCGTGTTCCGCCCGGGGGGCGCGCGCCGCATCGTGCTCGCGACCAACGTCGCGGAAACCTCGCTCACCGTGCCAGGCATCCGCTTCGTGGTGGACCCGGGGCTCGCGAGAATCAGTCGCTACAGCACCCGCAACAAGGTCGAGCAGCTTCAGGTCGAGCCGGTCTCGCAGGCGTCCGCGAACCAGCGCGCCGGGCGCTGCGGGCGTGTCGCCGCCGGAGTGTGCGTCCGGCTCTACTCGGAGGAGGACTTCAAGGCGCGCCCGCCGTACACGGATCCCGAGATCCTGCGCTCCTCGCTTGCGGCGGTGATCCTGCGCATGAAGGCGCTGGGACTTCCCGAAGTCGAACGCTTTCCCTTCCTCGACCCGCCGGCGCCGCGCATGATCGCCGACGGCTACCAGCTACTCGCCGAGCTGGGGGCGGTCGACGAGGCGAACGAGCTCACCGGCACCGGCCGCCGTCTCGCGCGCTTTCCGATTGATCCGCGGGTGGCGCGCATCATCCTCGCCGCGGAGCGCGAGCACTGTCTCGCCGAAATTCTGATCATCGCCGCGGCGCTGGAAGTGGACGACCCGCGCGAGCGCCCGTTCGGGCGCGCGGAGGCGGCGGACAAGGCGCACGCGCGCTTCCACGACGAGCAGTCGGATTTTCTCGCGCTCATCAAGCTGTGGGAACACTTCGGGGAGTCGGTCGAGCACCGCAAGTCCAGCCGTAAATTAGCGCAGGCGCTGCACGAGCAGTTCCTGTCGCCGCGGCGGCTGCGCGAATGGCGCGACGTGCACCGCCAGCTCGCCGCGCTGGTAGGCGAGCTGGGCCTGCGCGCCAACGAGAAACCGGCGACCTACGAACAGGTGCACCGCGCGCTGATCGCCGGTCTGCTCGGCAACCTCGGCACCAAGGGCGAGGAGGCGGGCGAATACCTGGGGCCGCGCGGCGTGCGCTTCGCGATCCACCCCGGCTCGGGGCTGCGCAAGAAGCAGCCGAAATGGGCGCTGGCGGCGGAGCTCGTCGAGACCACGCGGCTCTACGCGCGCTGCGCCGCGCGCATCGAGCCGGAGTGGGTGGAGGCGGCGGCCGGCGATCTCGTGAAGAAGCACTATTTCGATCCGCACTGGGAGAGGGAGCGGGCAATGGTGGCCGCCTACGAGCGGGTGACGCTCTACGGGCTCACGCTGGTGCCGCGGCGGCGCGTGCATTACGGCCCGATCAACCCGCGCGAGGCGCGCGAAGTGTTCATCCGCGGCGCGCTGGTCGCGGGCGAGTACGAGACCCGCGCCGCGTTCTTCGCGCACAACCGGAGCCTGGTCAAGGAGATCGAGGCGCTCGAGCACAAGGCGCGCCGGCGCGACGTGCTGGTGAACGAGGAGGCGATCCACGCCTTCTACGACGGCGTGATCCCGCAGGGCATCTTCAACGGCGCCGGATTCGAGAAATGGCGCGAAGAGGCGGAGCGGGCGAACCCGCGGCTCCTCTTCATGACACGCGAGTACCTGATGCGCCACGCGGCGGCCGACGTCACCGAGGAGCAGTTTCCGGCGTCGCTTCAGGCCGGCGGCGCGCAGCTCAAGCTCGGCTACCGCTTCGAGCCGGGCCACGCGCTCGACGGGGTGACCGCGACCGTGCCGCTGCATTTGCTCAATCGGCTCGACGCGGCGCAGTTCGAGTGGCTGGTGCCGGGCCTGATCCGCGAGAAGGTGGCGCACCTCCTCAAGGCGCTGCCCAAGAATTTCCGCCGCCACCTGATTCCGCCGGCACAGCACATCACCGCGTTCCTCGAGGACATCGACAAACGAGAAACGAGAAACGAGAAACGGGAGGCGCTGGCCGGTGCGTTGGCACATTACGTCCAGCGTGCGACCGGGGAAGCCATCTCCGCCGATTCATGGGAGCACGCGGACGTGCCAGCGCATCTCGTGATGAATTTCCGGGTGGTGGACGAGGCGGGACGCGAGCTCGCCATGGGCCGCGACCTCGCGGCGCTCAAGGCGCAGCTCGGCCAGGCCGCGCAGCTCACCTTCGCGGCCGCGGAGATCGGCATCGAGAAAACCGGCATCCGCGCCTGGAATTTCGGCGACCTGCCGGCGAAGATTGCCTTCACGCGCGGCGGGCGGAAGCTCACCGGCTATCCGGCGCTGGTGGACGAGGGCGACAGCGCCGCGATACGGCTGTTCGATACCCGCGCCGCCGCGGACGAAGCGATGCGGGGCGGGACGCGGCGCCTGATGCGCATCGCGCTGAAGGAGCAGATGAAGCAGCTCGAGAAGAACCTGCCCGGCTTCACGCAGGCGGCGCTGGCGCTGCGCGCGGTGGCGTCGCCCGAGGACCTGAAGGACGATCTCGTCGCCGCCATCGCGGACCGGGCGTTCATTGCCGAGGATGCGC
>DAIDBG010000105.1 GCA_027310225.1 bacterium
GAACGCGCGCGCTCCGTGCGGGCCGCGCGGCCCCTCATGCCGGGCCTGGGGGGCGGCGCTTTCGGGGCCCGCGGACTGCGCAAGGACGATCGGTGCGGCGGCGGTGGCCAGCGCGGCACCGGCCAGTGTGCTCAGGATCAACTTCTTCATGGCATGACTCCTCAAACGATGCTGGACTGATCCGCATCCCTCCACTCCGGGAAGCTCAGCCATTCGGACAGCGCTGGAATCCTGCCCGTTCCGGCGCCGATGCGTAACATTTTGTAAGAACGGTAACCGGCCCTCACGCTCTCGCGCCCTCACGTCCTTCATCGCCCGACGCCGTGGCGCCCAAGTGCCCAAGCCACGTGCTCTTGTACCAATCCAGATGGGTAATTGGCGCGGCCGCGAAGGGCCTCCACCACGGCGTCCGATGTCGGTGCATTGCCGAGCCCCACCGCGAGATTGCGCAGCCAGCGTTCGTAACCGATGCGGTAAATTGCGCTGCCCGCGAGCCGCTCGTGGAATTCCGCCTCGCTCCACCCGAACAGTTCGATGAGCGTCGCGTCGTCGAGGCCATTCCGGACGGCGAAATCCGGCTCGGTGCTCGGTGATGCAAATCTGTTCCAGGGGCAGATCATCTGGCAATCGTCGCAGCCATAGACGCGGTTTCCGACGAGCGGGCGCAGCTCTTCCGGTATCGGCCCTTTCTGCTCGATCGTGAGGTAGGAAATGCAACGGCGCGCGTCGAGCTGGTACGGCCCGATGATCGCCCGCGTCGGGCAGATAGCTATGCACTTCTGGCAGGTGCCGCAGCGCTCTTCCTGCCCTTGCTCCACGGGCAGCGGCAGGTCGGTATAGATCTCGCCCAGGAAGAAATAGGATCCCGCCTCGCGGTTCAGGAGCAGCGTGTGCTTGCCGCGCCATCCGAGGCCCGCCTTCCGGGCGAGCTCCACTTCCATCACCGGAGCGCTGTCGGCAAACACCCGGTAGCTGAATCCGCCCACCGCGGTATTGATGCGATCGGCGAGCTTCTGCAGCTTCCCGCGCACCACCTTGTGGTAATCGCGGCCCAGGGCGTAGCGCGCGATGAAGGCCCTGGCGCCGTCTTCCATGACCTCGCGGCCGTCCCGCGCAGCAGCCGGCTGGAAATTCATGCGCGCGGCGATCACGCGCACTGTGCCGGGCACGAGCTCCGCCGGCCGGGCGCGTCTGGCGCCGTGCCGTGCCATATAATCCATCTCGCAGTGGTATCCCCGGCCGAGCCAGTCGAGCAGTCGCGTTTCGGCCTCGCCCATTTCGCAATCGGCGATGCCCACCTGCTGGAAGCCGAGCTCGGCACCCCAGCGCTTGATGTCGCGCGCGAGCCGCGGGAGATCAAGCCGTGCTGAACTTGCGACGGAAGCCTCTTGCATAAGCCGCATGATAATGGGCCGGAACCTAAAATCGTCCGCTTTCTCGCAGCCGAAGCGGATACGCTGGCCTTGGGCGCTGCGCTCGCGCGCTGCCTGAAGCCAGGCCTGGTCGTTTATCTGTCGGGCGAGCTGGGCGCCGGCAAGACCACGCTGGCGCGCGGCATCCTCAGGGGGCTGGGTTACACCGGCAAGGTCAAAAGCCCCTCCTTCGCTTTGGTTGAACTTTACAAAGTTTCTAGGTTATACTTGTATCACTTTGATTTCTATCGGTTCACAGATTCACGGGAGTTGGGGGACGCCGGGTTCAGGGATTACTTCAATCCGGACGCGGTGTGTCTCGTGGAGTGGCCGGAAAAAGCCGCGGGCGCACTGCCCGCAGCCGACATCAGGATAGGGATGAAGGTGGCTGGCTCAGGGAGACAGGCGGAGATTGACGCCGACACGGAGACTGGCAGGCTTTGTTTAGAGCGCTTAGAGCACTAGTTTCGCTCCCCTGCCGGGCGGCGCCGCCGTCCGTCGCGTTTTTCTCCGCTATTTTTTTCTCCCTGCTGCAGCCCGCCGGCCCCGCCGTGGCTCAGGCAGCCACCCAGATCACCTCGGTGCGCATGTGGCCGGCACAGGACTACACCCGGGTCACGCTTGAAACCCGGGAGCCGGTGCGCTACAAGCTGCTCAGCCTGAAGGACCCCGAGCGGCTGGTGCTCGATCTGGAAGAGGTGGACATCACCGCCACCCTCACCAGCCTGCCGGAGAAAGTCGGGGCCGATGATCCGTACGTGAAGGGTGTGCGCATCGGCCGCTTCAAGCCGGGTGTGGTGCGGCTGGTGTTCGACCTGAAGAGCGAGGTGAAGCCCCAGGCGTTCACGCTCGCCCCGATCGGCGATTACGGATACCGCCTGGTGCTCGACCTCTACCCCCTCGAGCCGCCCGACCCTCTGCTCGCCTTCCTCGACCGGCTACAGGGGCAGCGCGAGGAATCCCCGGGCGGGGCGGGGCCCGAGCAGACGGCCCCGGGCCCAGCGCGGCAGCCGGCGCCCAAAGCGCGTCCCACCCCGAAAAAACCCGAGGTCGCGCGCCTCATCATCGTTGCGGTGGACGCCGGGCACGGTGGGGAGGATCCCGGCGCACGCGGGCGCGGCGGAACCTACGAAAAGAACGTGACGCTCGCCATTGCGAAAAAGCTCAAGGCGCGCGCCGACCAGGAACCCAACATGCGTGCGGTGCTGATCCGCGACGGCGATTATTTCATGCCGCTGCAGATGCGGATCGCCAAGGCGCGGCGGATACGCGCGGACCTCTTCGTTTCGATCCACGCCGACGCCTTCATCAAGCCGAACGCGCGCGGCTCTTCGGTGTTCGCGCTGTCCGAGCGCGGGGCGACGAGCACCGCGGCGCAATGGCTCGCCAAGCGCGAGAACGAGGCCGACCTGATCGGCGGCGTCAATCTCGACGTGCCCGATCCCTATCTCAAGCAGACCCTGCTCGACCTGTCGCAGACCGCGACCATCAACGACAGCCTGAAGCTGGCGCGCGCGGTGCTGTCCGAGCTCGGCAGCATCAACGCGCTGCACAAGCCGCAAGTCGAGCAAGCCGGCTTCGCGGTGCTGAAGTCTCCCGACATTCCTTCGATCCTGGTCGAGACCGCGTTCATCAGCAACCCGGAGGAAGAGCGCAAGCTGCGGAGCGGCCCCCACCAGGAAAAAGTGTCCGAGGCGATCTTCGTGGGCATCAAGCGCTACTTCGCCAACAACCCCCCGCTGGCGCGCGAGCGGCTGGTGCAAAACCCGTGATCGCCGGGCGCTGCCGGCCCATGAGGACCCCCGCGGCTGTTTCCGGGTGCCCGTTTGAGTAACGCGTTCCCCCGCCCGCCGACAGCGTTCCTTCTCGCACTTCTTCTCGCGGCCTTCCCCTCTTACGCGGGGCTCTCCGGCCGTGTCGTTTCCATCCGCGACGGCGACACCCTGACAGTGCTGATTGACAGCCGCCCGCTACGCGTGCGGCTGAGCGAGATTGACGCCCCCGAACTCGCCCAGCCCTTCGGAACGCGCTCCAGGCAATCCCTCTCCGATCTGTGCTTCGGAAAACCGGCCGAGATCAACATTCGAGGTCGGGACCGGTATAAACGAACGATCGCCCAGGTGAGCTGCGCAGGCACGGACGCCAACACCGAGCAGGTGCGCCGCGGCTATGCCTGGACCTACACCCGTTACGCCCGCCGGGATTCGCCGCTCCATGCCCTGCAGGAGCAGGCTCAAGCCGCCCGCCGCGGTCTGTGGGCGGGCCCCCTGCCTATTCCGCCATGGGACTGGCGCCGCAACGGCCGGCCATCCTCCAGGCCCGCCGGCATTCTCGATGCACCGCGCTGAATCCCGTGCGTTGAACGACAAGCCCGCTGTCAATCAAGCGCTTTGACGATTTCCTCGACGACCTTCTTCGCGTCGCCGAACACCATCATCGTCTTGTCCATGTAGAACAGCGGATTGTCGAGCCCCGCGTAGCCCGAAGCCATGCTGCGCTTGTTCACCATCACGGTGCGCGCCTTGGCGACCTCCAGGATCGGCATGCCGTAGATCGGGCTGCCCTTCTCGTGCGCGAGCGGATTCACCACGTCGTTCGCGCCCAGCACCAGCGCAACGTCGGCGGTGCCGAATTCGCCGTTGATGTCCTCCATCTCGAACACCTGGTCGTACGGCACCTCGGCCTCCGCCAGCAGCACATTCATGTGGCCCGGCATGCGGCCCGCGACCGGATGGATGGCGTAACGCACGCTCACCCCCTTTGCCGCGAGCTTCTGGGCCATCTCCTTCACCGCGTGCTGCGCGCGTGCCACCGCGAGCCCGTAGCCGGGCACGATGATGACCGACTCGGCGTTCGACATGATGAAGGCCGCGTCGTCCGCCGAGCCCGAGCGCACGGTCTTCTGCCCCGCGCCCGCAGCGGCCGCGCCCTCGGCCGCGCCGAAGCCACCCAGGATGACGCTGATGAACGAGCGGTTCATCGCCTTGCACATGATGTAGGAGAGGATCGCGCCGGAGGAGCCCACCAGCGAGCCGGCGATGATCAGCATCGAGTTGTTGAGCGAGAAGCCGATGCCCGCCGCCGCCCAGCCCGAGTAGCTGTTCAGCATCGAGATCACCACCGGCATGTCGGCGCCGCCGATCGGGATGATGATCAGCACGCCCAGCACGAAGGCGATCGCGGTCATGGTCCAGAACGGCGTCCATCCCTTGTCCGGCGCGAGGAAGAAAGCGACGCCGAAGCCGATCATCACCAGCGCAAGCACGAGGTTGAGCCAGTGCTGGCCCTTGAACACCACCGGCGCGCTGGAGAAGAGGCGAAAGTGCCTGCCGAGGCCGGCGAGCTTGCCGAAGGCGATCACCGAGCCGGAAAAGGTGATCGCCCCGACGAAGGTCCCGATGAAGAGCTCCAGCCGGTTGCCCGCAGGCATGGGGTCCGGCACGCCGAACGCCGCCGGGTTGTTCACGGCCGCCACCGCGATCAGCACCGCCGCCATTCCCACCAGAGAATGCATCGCGGCGACCGTTTCCGGCATCTGCGTCATCTGCACGCGCCGCGCGACGATCGCTCCGATCGTGCCGCCGGCCAGCATCGCGACGAAGATGAGCACGAGCCCCCCCGCGGCGATGATGGAGATCGTGGTCACCAGCGCGAGCGCCATGCCGATCATGCCGAGCAGATTGCCCCGCCGCGCCGTCTCGGGCGAGGACAGGCCCTTCAGCGCGAGGATGAAGAAGACGGAGGCGACGAGGTAGGCGAGCGCAACCTGGTTGGCGCTCATTGCGGCGCCTCCGGCGCGGTGACGGGTGACGGCTGACGCACGATCATTCCTTTCCGGCTTTCGATTTCTTCTTGAACATCTCGAGCATGCGCTGGGTCACGAGAAACCCGCCCGCGACGTTGATTGACGCGAGCGCGACCGCGAACACGCCTATGGCCGAGCCGAGGTCGAGCGCGGCCACGCCCGCGGCGAGAATCGCGCCCACGATGATCACACTCGAGATCGCATTGGTAAGGCTCATCAGCGGCGTGTGCAGCGCAGGCGTGACATTCCAGATCACGTGGTAGCCCACGAAAACAGCGAGCACGAACACCACTAGGTTGATCACGGTTGGATCGACAGTACCTGTCATGTCTTACCTTTCAAAGGCGTGAATCGTGATACGTGAGTCGTGATTCGACCCGCACCACCCCGCCCGCTGCGCGGGCACCCCTCCTCAGGAAGGAGGGGAATAGAGTAAACACTCCCCCCCTTTTCAAGGAGGAATGGCGCGAAGTGCCGGGGTGGTTGGCACTAGTCACTGGTCACCGGTCACTATTTCCTGGCGATCTGGCCATCGATGCACAAGAGCGAGCCGGCAATGACCTCGTCCTCGCGATTGAGGTTGAAGGCGCCGGTCTTCGCGTCCAGCATCAGGGCGAGGAAATTGAGCAGGTTGCGTGCGTAGAGCGCGCTCGCGTCGGCCGCCGCCATCGCGGGCAGGTTCGAGTAGCCGGTGATGTGAACGCTGTGCTTGACGACCGTCTTGTCCTTTTCGGAGAGCGGGCAGTTGCCGCCCTGCTCCACCGCCATGTCCACGATCACCGAGCCGGGCTTCATGCTCTTCACCATGTCCTCGGTCACCAGCACCGGCGCCGGGCGCCCGGGGATGAGCGCGGTGGTGATCACGATGTCCGCCTGCTTGATGCGCTCGGCGACCAGCGCCGCCTGGCGCTTGCGGTAATCCTCGCCCATCTCGCGCGCGTAGCCGCCCTGCCCCTTGGCCAGCTCCTGCTCGGCGTCGGTGAGCGGCACCTCGATGAACTTCGCGCCGAGCGACTCAACCTGCTCCTTGGTCTCGGGGCGCACGTCGGTCGCTTCCACCACCGCGCCGAGGCGCTTCGCCGTCGCGATCGCCTGAAGGCCCGCCACGCCGACGCCCATTACCACGACGCGCGCAGCCTTCACGGTGCCGGCGGCCGTCATCAGCATCGGCA
>DAIDBG010000361.1 GCA_027310225.1 bacterium
CCTTTGTCCGTAAAGGACCTGTTCGATGTGGCCGGCAGCGTAACGACGGCCGGTTCGCGCGTTCTGCGGGATGCGGCACCGGCTCAACGAGACGCACTGGTCGTAGCACGGCTGCGCGCGGCCGGTGCAATCGTAATCGGCACGAACAATATGACGGAATTCGCCATGGGCGGCGTCGGGATCAACTCGCACTACGGCACGCCGCTGAACCCATGGGATCGCAGAACGGGACGTATCCCGGGCGGCTCTTCGTCGGGCGGCGCAGTCGCAGTTGCCGAAGGGATCGTGCCCGCTGCGATCGGCAGCGATACCGCGGGCTCGATCCAGATGCCTGCCGCATTCTGCGGAATCACGGGGTTCAAACCGACTGCGCGGCGCGTGCCGCTCGACGGCTCGATTCCTCTCTCCAAATCGCTCGACTCCGCAGGGCCGCTCGCCAATTCCGTTGCCTGCTGCGCCCTCGTCGATGCGGTCATTTCCGGCGAGGCGCCGGAGCGCCTCGTGCCGCTGCCCGTCAAGAACCTGCAGTTCGCCGTGCCTCAGACGCTGGTTTTGGACGATCTGGAGCAGCCGGTAGCAGAGGCATTCGCAGTCACGCTGTCCCGGCTTTCAGCCGCTGGCGCTCGTATCAGCGAGATTGCGTTCGCAGAGCTTTCGGAGCTGCCGACGTTGAGCTTTTCAGTGGTTGAAGGTTATGCGTGGCACCGCAGGCTGCTCGAGCGGAACTCCGCTCTGTACGATCCCATCGTGGCGAAGCGCTTTCTGAACGGAGCGGGAATTCTTGCGGCCGATTACATCGATCTGCTCGAGGCTCGAGCCAATTTGATCCGCAAAACTGCGGCTGTCACGCGGCAATTTGATGCAGTTGTAATGCCGACCGTGCCGCTCGTCGCGCCGAAGCTCTCGGACTTCGAGGAGAACGAGAACTTCTGGCTCGCGACGAATCGGCGGATGATCCGCAATCCGGGGATCGCAAACTTCCTCGATCGTTGCGCGATCTCTCTGCCCTGTCACGAACGCGGACATGCTCCCGTGGGCTTCAGCATCATGGGTGAGACAATGGGCGATCGAAGACTGCTCAGCATCGCGCTTGCCGTGGAGCCCATAGTGAGGAGCAGTCTCGACCAAACGACAAGTGCTCCAAATTAATCCCGCGGTCCCGGCGAACTCGATCAAGGAGCTGATCGCGCTTGCAAGATCGAAGCCCGGCGTGCTGCGCTACGGATCCGGCGGCGCAGGCTCGCCGCCGCACCTGGCGGCCGAGATCTTCAAGAGCATGACCGGCACCGACCTGCTGCACGTCCCGTACAACGGGATTACGCCGGCGATGATCGCTGCGGTGGCGGGGCAGGTGCAGATGCTGATCTCCGTGATTCCCGCCGTCCTGCCCACGATCAGGTCGGGCCGGCTCAGAGCGCTGGGCGTCACCAGCGCGCAGCGCACGGTGCTCGTTCCTGATGTCCCCACGATCGCGGAAACAGTGCCGGGCTACGAGTTCATCGGCTGGTACAGCATCTTTGCGCCCGCGAAGACGCCGGCGGCCATCATCAACAGGCTCAATGCCGAGATCGGCAAGGCCTTGCGGACCCCGGAGTTCCGGGAGCGGTTCACCGCGCTTGGCGCGGAACCCAGCGCTTCGACGCCGCAGGAGCTCGCCGCCTACCTGCGGCTGCAAACGGAGAAGATGCGCGACGCGGTGAAGATGTCCGGCGCGCGCCCGAGGTGAGAACCAAAAGGCTCACCGCAGGGACGCAGAGGACGCCAAGCGTAGCGGAGAGTTTCACGAATCAGCAGCTGGTCGTGGATCAGCGCGGAGGGGCGGGCGGCACGATCGCGGCGGAAATCATCGCGCGCTCGGCCCCCGACGTTCCCACG
>DAIDBG010000135.1 GCA_027310225.1 bacterium
GCCTTCGGCATGCGGGTGCTCTATTCCGACCCGTTCGTGAAGGACGGGCAGTTCAGCGAGCCCGGGAAGAAGATGGAGCTCGCGCCGATGCTGCGGGAGTCGGATTTCGTTTCGGTGCACCCCCCCCTCACGCCCCAGACGCGGAAAATGATCGGCGATGAAGCGTTCTCGAACATGAAGCCGAGCGCCTTCGTGATCAACTGCTCCCGGGGTCCCGTCATTGACACCGAGGCGCTGGTGCGGGCGCTCGACGCGAAGAAGATCGCGGGCTGCGCGCTCGACACGGTGGACCCCGAGCCGTTGCCGGACCCCCACCCGTTGCGGGGGCGTGAAAACGTCATCATCAATCCCCACGCCGCCTGGTACAGCGAGCAGGCCATGGTCGGCCTCCAGGCCGGCGCACCGAACGAGGTGCGCCGCGTGCTCTCCGGCGAGTGGCCGGTCAACGTGGTAAACCGGGCGGTGAAAGGGAAGAACCGCGCGGGGCTTTGAGCGTTTCCCATTTACCCTATACCATAACCCGTGAAAAAACGAATGGAGGAGATCATGACCATGAAGAGACTGTTGCGCGCAGTGATGCTGGGGGCCGGGGTCGGTGCCGCGCTGCTCGGCGCGGCGCTCGCCGGACCGGCGGCCGCACAGAACTATCCGACGCGCCCGATCCGCATGGTCGTGCCGTTTCCGCCGGGCGCGGCGAGCGACTTTCTCGCACGGGTGCTTGGGCAGAAGCTGGGTGAGACGTGGGGCCAGCAGGTGGTGGTGGACAACCGGCCCGGCGCCGGCGGCCTGATCGGCGGCACCCTGGTCGCCCGGGCGAACCCCGACGGCTACACCATCGCCCTGATCGGGCAGCCTCATCTGACGGCCGCTCTGCTCTCGAAAAACCCGCCCTGGGACCCGATCAAGGACTTCACTTATATCGCGATGGTCGCTTCGATGCCGAACGTCGTGACGGTCGGCCCCGGGCTGCCGGTCAGCTCGCTCTCCGATCTGATCGCACAGGTGAAGGCGAAACCCGGCTACTACAACTTCGGCTCCGCCGGCGTCGGCAGCTCCTCGCACCTCGCCGCGGAGATGTTCAACGCCGCCGCCGGGCTCAAGGCCGTGCACATCCCGTTCAAGCTGCTCGGAGACGTCATCGCGGAGATGTACGGGGGGCGCATCCAATACTATCTGTTCCCCCTGCCGGCCGTGATGCCGGTGCTGCGTGAAGGCAAGATCAGGCCGCTCGCGACCGGCGGCCGCACGCGCACCGTCGCCCTGCCCCAGGTGCCCACCATGTCCGAGGCGGGCCTGCCCGGATTCGTGTCGGAAACCTATTTCGGTCTGCTCGGACCCGCGGGCATTCCGAAGCCGGTAGTCACCCGGATCAACGCCGAAACGGTCCGCCTCCTGAAGACCGAGGACGTGCGCAACCGCTACCTGCAGAACGGCGCGGACCCGGCGCCGAGCACGCCGGAAGGCTTCTACAAGGTCCAGATCGACGAGTACGCGCGCGTAAAGAAGATCATCCAGGACCTCGGCATCAAGCCCATGCTCTAACCCCGATTATTCATGAACAGGAGGATTCTCGTTCAGAGTCGCAAGACACTTCGTAACGCACGTATCGTCGGAGCATCTTGTGTTTGTGAATAATCGGGGCTAACGGGCCTTCGGTAAATATCGGATGATCAACGCGGCCATCGTCGGTCTGGGCTGGTGGGGCAGGAACATCGTCAGCAGCGTGCAGGGCAAGAGCGCCAAGCTCCGCTTCGTGCACGGCGTGAGCAAGGAAATGGACGTCGCCCTGCCCATCGCGGAAGCGAACGGCTTCACGCTGAGCGATGACCTCGACAAGGCTCTCGCCGACCGGCGCGTCGAGGCCGTGGTGCTGGCGACGCCGCACTCGCTGCACGCCGACCAGATCGTGCGCGTGGCCGCGGCCGGCAAGCCTGTATTCTGCGAGAAGCCGCTCGCCCTGAAGCGCGCCGACGCCGAGCGGGCGGTGGCGGCATGCAGGAAGGCAAATGTTCCGATCGGCGTCGGCCAGAACAAGCGCTACTGGCCGGCGATGCAGGAACTGCGCCGCGTCGCTGCGAGCGGCACCCTCGGCCGCGTCATGCACGTCGAGGGACACTACAGCAACGAGAACTCCGGCCTGCACTTCTCCGCGTGGCGCGACTCGCCGGGCGAATCCCCCGGCGGCGGCATGACCGGCACCGGGATACATCTGCTCGACGCCTTCGTCGGCCTCGGCGGGCCCGTGGCGGAAGTCCACGCCCGGGTGATCTCGCACCGGCCGGGCCGCGATCCCCGCGACGCCGCTTCGGTGATGTTCCGGTTTGCGAACGATCTCAACGGCTACTTCGGCCTGGTGCGCGCCTCGCCCTTCTACTGGCGCGTGCACGTCTTCGGCGACGAGGGCTCGGTCGAGGCGCTCGGCGAAACGGAAGTCGTCACGCGGCTGCGCGGCGGAAAAGTGGAGCGGCGCAAGTTTCCGAAGGTGGATTCGATCCGCGCCGAGTTCGACGCCTTCGCCGACGCGGTCGCGGGACGCGCGCCCTACCCCATCACCCCCGCGGAGATGGTGGACACTATTGCGGCGTTCGAGGCGATCATCCAATCAATGCAGACCGGCCGGCCAGTCTGCATTGATCAACGGGAATCTTCCAGGTAAAGAATCAGGCCATCCGGCCCGATTCTTTTAAAGCGCCTGCTCGAGCCGGTCCCGGAGGGCCAGTAACTCCTTCGGCATCCGTGCCTTGAGCTTGTCGAACAGCTCCGCGTGCTCCTGTACTTCCTTTCGCCACTGGGCGGGGTCGATCTTTGTCAGCTCGGCGAAACGCGCCCGGCCGAGATCGAGGCCGCGCCACTCCATGTCCTCGTAGCGCGGCATCCTGCCCAACGGGGTGTCCACCGCGCCGCCGTTTCCTTCGCAGCGTTCCACCACCCATTTCAGCACGCGCATGTTCTCGCCATAGCCCGGCCACAGGAACTTGCCGTTCTCGTCGAGCCGGAACCAGTTGACGCCGAAGATGCGCGGCGGCTGCTTCAAGCTGCGGCCGATCTCCAGCCAGTGCCGGAAGTAGTCGCCGAAGTGGTAGCCGCAGAACGGCAGCATGGCGAACGGATCGCGCCGCACCACCCCCACCTGCCCGACGATCGCCGCCGTCGTCTCGGAAGCCATGGTCGCCGCCATATAGACGCCGTGCTCCCAGTCGAGCGCCTCGGTGACGAGCGGCACCGTGGTGGCGCGCCGCCCACCGAACAGGAACGCGCTGATCGGCACGCCGTTCGGGTTCTCCCAGTCCGGATCAACGGACGGAATCTGGCTGCAATGCATGGTGAAGCGCGCGTTGGGGTGCGCCGCCTTGCGGCCACAGCCGGGCGTCCACGGCTTCCCCTGCCAGTCAATGAGCTCCTTCGGCGGCTCCTTCGTCAGTCCTTCCCACCACACGTCGCCATCGGGCGTGAGCGCCACGTTGGTAAAGATGGTATTGGTCCGTACCGCCGCAAGGCAGTTCGCGTTGGTCTGCTCGGACGTGCCGGGCGCCACGCCGAACGCTCCCGCCTCAGGATTGATCGCGTAGAGCCTGCCGTCCTTTCCGGGCTTGATCCAAGCGATGTCCTCGCCGATGGTCGTGACTTTCCAGCCGTTGAGTGCCTTGGGCGGCACCAGCATTGCGAGGTTGGTCTTGCCGCACGCGCTGGGAAAGGCGGCGGCTATGTAGCGTTTCTCGCCCTGCGGGGGCTGGATGCCGAGGATCAGCATGTGCTCGGCGAGCCAGCCCTGCTCCTTCGCCATGATGGAGGCGATGCGCAGCGCGAGGCACTTCTTGCCGAGCAACGCGTTGCCGCCATAGCCGCTGCCGAACGACCAGATCTCCCGGGTCTCGGGGAAGTGCACGATGTACTTGTGCTCCTTGTTGCTCGGCCACGGCAGGTCCTTCTGGCCCGGCGCGAGCGGCATGCCGACCGAATGCACGCACGGCACGAAATAGCCGCTCGTGCCGAGCACGTCGAGCACTCTTCGCCCGATGCGCGTCATGAGCTTCATGTTGGCGACGACATACGGCGAGTCGGTGAGCTCCACGCCGATGTGGGCGATGTGGGAGCCGAGCGGCCCCATGCTGTAGGGAATCACGTAGAGCGTGCGGCCGCGCATGCAGCCGTCGAACAGCTTGGCGAGGGTCGCCCGCATCTCGTCCGGCGCCACCCAGTTATTGTTGGGGCCGGCGTCCTCGCGGTTGCGCGGGCACACGAAAGTGCGCTCCTCCATGCGCGCGACGTCGTCCGGGTCGGAGCGCGCGAGGAAACAGCCCGGCCGCTTCTCGAGGTTGAGCCGGGTCAGTGTGCCCGAGGCCACCATCTCGTTGCACAGCCGGTCGTATTCCTGCTGCGACCCGTCGCACCAGCTGATGCGGTCGGGCTTGGTGAGCCGGGCGATTTCAGCCACCCATTGGGCAAGCTTGCGGTGGGTCACGTAGGAGGGGGCTGCCGCGGCCTGCGCCAGATGCGTTGCGGTAGCAGGTTGATTCATAAAGCTTCCTTCTCCAGTACGCGGCGTTGTTCTTGCTTTGAAAAATTAAAGGCAAAGCGCGCCGCGTCTGCTGCTTTGCCGTGGCTTGAAATTCTACACGAAAACGCCCCCGCCCCCTACCGCCCGGGGCGGGCCGGAGCGGATGAATTCAGGCTGCCGCCCCCGGCCGACGACGGCGTAACGCAGCGAGCCAGAGCAGGCTGGCGGCCGCGAGCACCAGGAACGGCACCGCCCAGGTGTTCATGGTCTGCCAGCCCTGGAAAGTGAAGAGCGCGCCGGAGGACATCGAGCTCACGACCAGTGTGGTGAAAATCGCCGCGTCGTTCACGCCCTGCACCTTGGCGCGCTCCGCGGGCGCGTAGCTCTCGGCGAGGAGCGCCGTCGCGCCGATGAACAGGAAATTCCATCCCGTGCCGATCAGCAGCATCGCGAGCCAGAAATTCACCACCTGCATCCCCGCGAGCGCGAGTGCGACGCCGGCCGCGTTCAGCACAACGCCGGTGAGCATCACCGCCATCAGGCCGAAGCGCCTGATCAGCGTGCCGGTCACGAACGACGGCGCAAACATCCCCACCAGGTGCCACTGGATGACGAAGGCCGCAGCCGCGAACGGATGCTCGTGGGCCGTCATGGCGAGCGGGGTCGCCGTCATGAGCAGGTTCATCACGCCGTAGCTCACCGTGCCGCACAGGACGGCGACGATGAAAGCCGGCTGCCGCGCGATCGCGGCGAGCGGGCGGCCGGCGGCCTTGCGCTCGGACTCCGAAAGCGGCGGAATCTCGAGCCAGCGCAGAACCAGCATTGACAGCAGCGCGAACGCGACGAGCGAAAGGTATGCCCCCGCGAAAACGTGTCCGGGTACCAGGTCCTTGGTGAGCTTGCTCGTCTCCGGACCGAGGAAGCCCCCGATGATGCCCCCGGCGAGCACGAGCGAGATCGCCGTGCTCCTGAACTCCGCGGGCGCCGAATCGGCCGCCGCGAAACGGTAATACTGCCCCGCCGCGAAGTAGGCCCCGAGAACGAGGGTGCCGAAGCTCAGCAGCCAGAAACTGGCGGCGTATATCGCCCACGCGCTGAGCAGGGATCCGAGGATCGCGAACACCGCGCCGAGCGTGAAGCCGGCGCGCCGCCCGTAGCGCTTCATCAGGAACGACAGCGGGAACGTGGTGAGCGCCGAGCCGGCGAAGTACGCCGTGACCGGCAGCGTGGCGAGCGCCTTGTCCGGGGCGAGCGCGTAGCCGGCAAGCGCGTTCACCGAGATCAGGACCGAGTTGTTGGTGAGCAGCAGGCCCTGGCACGCCGCCAGAATGGCGACGTTTTTTCGCGCGCTATCCACCTAAGGATACAGTCCGGTGTGGCGCGAAAAAACGAAAGAAAGGACCAGGACTGCGCTTCCCGTCATTTCCCGTCTCCTGCAAAAGTGCGGTTTCAGTGGCGCTGAAACTGCACTTTTCCGAACAAGGTCTCCCACGCCTTCTCGTCGTGCGGCGCCTGGCTGGCGGCCTGCGCCTCCGCGAGCACTTTCACCCCGCGCTGGACCGCGGGCCGTGCGTTGATCTCATCGAACCAGCGCCTGACGTTGGGGTACTCCTCGAAATTGATCCCCCGGCGCTCCGGGTTTCGCATCCAGGGAAAGATCGCGATGTCTGCGATCGAGTACTCGTCGCAGCCGGCGTAGCGCGACTCGCCGAGCCGCCTGTCGAGGACGCGCGTCAGGCGGTTCGCCTCGTTGGTGTAGCGCTCGATCGGGTACTGGAGCTTTTCCCTGGAATAGCTGCGGAAATGATTCGCCTGCCCGAACATCGGGCCGACGCCCCCCATCTGCCACATCAGCCACTGCACGCAGGACCAGCGCGCCTGGAGCTCCTGCGGCAGGAACCTGCCGGTCTTCGAGGCGAGATACAGCAGGATCGCGCCCGACTCGAACAACGGGATCGGCTTTCCGTCCGGCCCGTCGTGGTCCACGATGGCGGGTATGCGGTTATTGGGGCTGATCTTGAGGAACCCCGGCTCGAACTGGTTGCCCTCGCGGATGTTGACCCCGTGGACGCGATATTCGAGCCCGGTCTCCTCGAGCATGATGTGGACTTTGTGGCCGTTCGGCGTGGGCCAGCTGTAAACGTCTATCATCGGGTTCTCCCGTGAAAAGCAATGATGAATGATGAACGAAAATGCGCTGCAGCCAGGTTCATTCTGCACTCATCATTACACAAGAGGCGCATCCTACCAGCATCGCCGCGCGCGTGTAAGCTTCCGCATCGCGTCCGACAGGCTGCCAGCGCGGGGGCTTGAGCGCCTTGTTGACGGCGACGCTCCCGGCAATTTCCGGCGGCCCGCTTGCGCCGCGTGCCCGGGGTCACTGCGCAAGCTGCAGCGATTTGACCTCCAGGAATTCCTGCAGGCCGTAGCGCCCGAATTCCCGCCCGTGGCCCGACTGCTTGTAGCCGCCGAACGGCGCCTCGATATTGAATGCGCCACCATTGACGTCCACGCGTCCGGCGCGCAGGCGCCGCGCGACGCCGCGCGCGCGTGCTTCGTCCTTCGACCAGACCGCGCCGGCCAGCCCGTACGCGGTATCGTTGGCGATGCGCACCGCCTCCTCCTCGTCGCGATAGGCGATGATCGCGAGCACCGGGCCGAAGATCTCTTCCTGCTCGATCGCCATGCCGGGCCTGACGCCGCCGAACACCGTCGGCTGCACGAAAAAGCCGCGCGTGAGCCCGGGCGGCGGCTCGGCCCCGCCGAGGAGCAGCTGCGCGCCCTCCTCGACGCCTTTTCTGACGTAGCCGCGCACGCGCTCGCGCTGCGCTCCGCTGATCAACGGGCCCAGCCGCGTGTCCTCCTTCATCGGGTCGCCCGGGCTGAAGGTTTTCGCCGCCTCGACCGCGAGCCGCGCCGCCTCCTCGTAGTGCGCCTCCGGAACCAGCAGGCGCGTGAGCGCCGTGCAGGTCTGGCCGGAATTGAGAAAGCAGGAATTGATCGTGCCTTTGACCGCGCGCGCGAGGTCGGCGTCCTCGAGCACGACGGAGGCGGACTTGCCGCCTAGCTCCAGCGCCACGCGCTTGACCGTCGCGGCCGCCAGCTCCGAGACGCGCTTCCCCGCCCGCGTCGAGCCGGTGAACGAGATCATGTCCACTTCCGGGTGGCGCGCCAGCGCCTCTCCCGCCACCGGCCCGGTGCCGCACACCAGGTTGAACACGCCGCGCGGCAGCGCGCACGCGTGGACCACCTCCGCCAGGACGAAGGCCGACAGCGGCGCCCGCTCGCTGGGTTTGAGCACCACGGTGCAGCCGGCGGCGAGCGCCGGCGCGACCTTGGCGACCGCCTGGTGCAGGGGATAATTCCAGGGCGTGATCGCCCCGACCACGCCGACCGGCTCGTGCACCACCAGCGAATGGCCGATCCTCTCCTCGAACGGAAACTCGCGCACGAGCCTGGCGGTGCTCGACATGACCTGCGGGGGGAGCGCGGCCTGGATGCGCTGCGAGAGCTTGAGCGGCATCCCGACCTCGGCGGTAACGGTGCGCGCGATCTCGTCGGCCCGCGCGGCGAGCCCCTCGGCGATCTTCTGCAGGAAACCGGCGCGCTGCCCGACGGCCGTTGCCGCCCATCCCTCGAACGCGGCGCGCGCGGCGCGCACCGCACGATCCACCTCTTCCGCCGTGCCCGCTGGCACCCGTGTCATCACCTCCTCGGTGGCGGCGTTGGTCACCTTGAGGACGGGCCCCGATTGCGCCCGCACCCACGCGCCGTCAAGGTAATGATCGCGGTAGTCCTTCATCGTTTGAGCAGCCTGTCGGAGCCTCGAGTCCGGCAGGCTGCCAGGTTCATGCGTCGCGTGCGAGCAAGGAATGATTGTAGCGACGCGCGCGATGGAGGGTCAAATCAGAGCCGGTTCGAGCTTGCCTTCGGCGCAGTGTGCCGCCACACTCTACGCTTCAGTAACGGAGGGGGCTTTCACCATGCGAACCGACCCTGCCAGGAGCGCGCCGGACTTTGCCCCGGCGCATTCCTTACGCAAAACCGCCCGCAGGCAAGCAATCGCTCTGGATTCGAAAGACCTGAATTCGTCCCGGCATTTCCCCGCCGGCTTGCTCGCAATCACGATCGCCCTCTCCCCTGCCGCCCTGGCGGCGGCTGTGCAGACGCCCGCGCGCGCAACCGATCCCGCCGCGAACTTTCCGTCCCGGCCGATCCGCATGGTGATCGGGTTCACGCCCGGCGGCGTACCCGACATCACCGCGCGGCTGATCGCTCAGAAGCTCACGGAGTCCTGGAAGCAGCAGGTGATCGTGGACAACCGCACCGGCGCGGGAGGCACCATCGCCGCGCAGATCACGGCCGGCGCCAACCCGGACGGCTACACCCTGCTTTCCGTTTCCAACGCGCACGCGGTGGCCGCCGCCGTTTACGCGAAGCTGCCCTACGACACGCTCAGGGACTTCGCCGGGGTCACGATGACGGCGACCGGCCCCGCGC
>DAIDBG010000362.1 GCA_027310225.1 bacterium
ATCCCTGGTAGCCGCCGGTGCGGCTGTAGATTTGCGAGTTGATGCCGACCACTTCGCCCTTCAGGTTGAACAGCGGCCCGCCCGAGTTGCCGGGATTCACCGCCGCGTCGGTCTGGATGAACGGCACGTAGCTGCCGTCCGGGAGCGAGCGCCCCTTCGCGCTCACGATGCCGGCGGTCACCGAATTCTCGAAGCCGTACGGCGAGCCGATCGCCACCACCCACTCCCCGACGCGCACGCCATTCGAGTCGCCGAGCGCGACCGTCAGCAAGTTCCCGGCGTCGATCTTGAGCAGCGCGACGTCGGTTTGCGGATCGGTCCCGATGACCTTCGCCTTGAACTCCCGCTTGTCGGTGAGCTTGACGGTCACTTCCGAGGCGTCCCGCACCACGTGCGCGTTGGTGAGGATCAGCCCGTCCGGGCTCACGATGAAGCCGGAGCCGAGCCCCTGCATGGGCCGCTCGCCCTGCGGCGTGGGAATCGGGAGGTTCCGGAAGAACTCGAAGAAGGGATCGTTGCGATCGAATTCCGGGGACGGCGCCGAACTCAATCCGGTCTTGACGGTCTGCGTCACGCTGATATTGACCACCGCGGCTCCATAGCGCTCCGCGAGAGAGGAAAAATCCGGCAGCGCCCCGGTGGAGAGCGGTGCGGATGGCGCAGCGGTCTGCACCGCGGCCGTGCTGGCGCGCGCGTACGACAGCAGCGGCCCATACATCTTGATTCCGCCGAAGGCCAGGGCCGCGATCAACCCCGCGGCAATGAGAGTGCGAACAACGAGTTTCTGCTTCATATGTCCCTCCAGGAAAATCCATCGAGCCAAGGCGTTCA
Organism: bacterium; assembly: GCA_027310225.1. Classification (GTDB taxonomy): domain Bacteria; phylum Pseudomonadota; class Gammaproteobacteria; order Burkholderiales; family SG8-41; genus SG8-41. The sequence continues at coordinate 832 of DAIDBG010000362.1, forward strand.
GCCTCGTATCGCGCATCCTGCCGTGCGCAACTTAAGGCAGTCTTAACGCAAGCCTGACGGCCCGCGCCGGGTTGCTCAGGCAGGAGGCGCGCGTTCGGGAAAGACGATGCGCACGGTGAGCCCGCGCCCGTCCGCGCCTGCGCCGAGGGTGATTCGCGCGCGGTGGCGTTCCACGACCTTCTTCACGATCGCGAGCCCGAGCCCGCTGCCGGAATCGCCGGTTTCCTCGCGCCGGAAGAAGCGGTCGAACACACGCTCGCGGTCCTGGGGCGGAATCCCGGGCCCGTTGTCCACCACCTCGATCACCGCGGCGCCGCCGTCGCCATACGCGGACACATCCACCCGGCCGCCGTGCGGCGTGTGGCGGACGGCGTTGTCCACCAGGTTGGCGAGCATCACGCGCAGCCCTTCCCGGTCACCCTGGACGGCGACCGTTTCGCTGCGGCTCATGCCGAGATCAATCGCCTTCTCCTCGGCGAGCGGCGCGCGTTCCGCGATCACCAGCCGCGCGAGGTCCACGAGCTCCACCGGCTCGAACGGCCGCTCCGCGGCTTCCGGCTCCTGGCGCGCAAGCGTGAGCAGCTGCTCCACCGCGTGAGTGACGCGCTCCAGCCCCTGCTTCACGCTCGCGAACGCGGAGACGCGCTCCTCCGCGGAGCGCGTGCGCTCCGCGAGCTGGATCTGCAGCCGCAGCGCAGTCAATGGTGTCCTGAGCTCATGCGCGGCATCGGCCACGAACTGGCGTTGAATCTCCAGCGCCCGCCCGAGGCGCCCCAGGAGATCGTTCAACGCCGTGACCAGAGGGCGGACTTCCTCGGGCAGGCCCTGCTCGGGCAACGGATGCAGCGCCGCGGCCGTGCGCGCCTTGACCGCCCCGGCCACCGCCTCGAGCGGCCGCAGACCGCGTCCCACGATGATCCACACCAGCATCCCGAGGAGCGGCAGCAGCAGGAGAAACGGCGCCAGCGTGCGCAGCGCCGCCCTTGCCGCGAGCTCCTGGCGCACGCGCATCGGCTGGGCCACCTGGACGGTTACGCCGCCCTGTTGCGCGCTGAAGACGCGCCAATCCCCTTGGCCGGTCACGATCGTCACGTAGCCAAGTTGCGCGCGCTGGGGCAGCGCCGCAGACGGGTGCGAATAGTACAGGCGCACGCCCTCGGTGCTCCACACCTGGATCACGAAGTCGAAGTCTTCCTGCGCATCGGCCGACGGGCCTGCGGCGATTTCCCCGAAGGGGCGGTCGCGCAGCGAGAGCGCGAGCTGCCGCAACTGGTAGTCGAACAGCTCGTCGAGCTCCGCGCGCGCCTGGAAGTAAACGCCGCCTGCCGCGATCGCGAGCGCCACGATGAGCACGGCCACCAGCCCGCCGAGCAGCCGACGCCGGATCGAGCTCATCACGGATTGCGGAGGGTGTAGCCGACGCCGCGCACGTTCCTGATGAAATCGGCGCCGAGCTTCTTGCGCAACGAATGGATGTGGACTTCCACGGCGTTGCTCTCGACCTCCTCGCCCCACCCATAGAGCCGTTCCTCGAGCTGCGCCCGCGACAGGATGGCACCCGGCCGGTCGAGCAGCGCTTCCAGCAGCGCGAATTCGCGCGCGGACAGCGCCAGTTCCTTGCCGCGGAACGTGGCCTGGTGGGTAGCCGGATCGAGAGCGAGCTCGCCGTGACGCAGCAGCGGATCGGCGCGCCCCGCGCGCCGCCGCAGCAAAGCTCGTATGCGTGCGGCGAGCTCGTCCAGGTCGAACGGTTTCACCAGGTAGTCGTCCGCGCCCTTGTCGAGCCCGGTGACTCGGTCGGCGACCGCGTCGCGCGCGGTGAGTATCAGCACCGGCAGGGAGTTACGCTGGCGGCGCAGGTTCTGCAGCACCTCGAGCCCGCCCTTCCTGGGCAAGCCGAGATCCAGCACCATCAGGTCATAGACATCGCTGCCGAGGGCAAGCTCGGCCGACTGGCCGTCACGCACCCAGTCGACGGTAAAACCGTCCTGGCGCAGGCCCTTCTGGACGCTGTCGCCGATCATGGGGTCGTCTTCGACCAGTAGCAATCGCACCGTTTCCTCGAGAACTCGACGGCGGTCCGGTCATTTTCGCGGACTAAATGTTCAAACTTGCCTCCCGTTGCTTAAGCCAGCCTTAACCATACCTCCGGCGTCACCCCGTCCCCGCCGGCCGCGAATTTTGCCATCTCGGGGATCACCGGGCCGCTGTAGGTGTCCGGGCCGGGGTGATTGTTGACGAAAGGCACCGCTTGCATGCGCTCTGGATCCGCGCTGCTCCACGATGTCGGGCGTGGATTACTGGCTCTCGACCCGGCGGGCGGACGCCTCGCCGTAGCCCTTCAGCATGCACGAGGGCGTGAGCCGTGACGGGCGCGCCGGCGGCCTAACCGCTCACTGCTGACGCGTCACCTATATCTCATCACGGGTTCTAAACTTTCCCCGCCTTGCGCTTCTGGATGTGCGTCTCGACGCCTTTCTTGCCCTCCTCGGTTTCCGGCTTCCAGATGTTCTGGTGCTTGAGCAGGTCGTCCTTCTGCCAGACGTGCGTCGCGTCGCCCATATAGACGATGAACACCTCGCACCCGTCGGGATATTCGTATGGCCCGTGGGGAATGTCCCAGCCGAACACGTAGTCGCCGGGGTGCAGGTCCTTGCCGGCGACGCACATGCGGCCCTTCGTCACGAGGATCGAGTGCCAGCTCTTGTGCGTGTGTGCGGGCTCGACGTATCCGGCCGGAAAACGCTGCTTCATGTCGATGCGCTTCATCACCGGGTCGTAGTTGAGAACCTTGACCTGCACGCCGGCCGGCAGCTTGAGCATCCCGCGCACGTCGTCGCTCTCCCAGGGCACCTCGTGGTCGTAAATCGCCTTGAACGTGTGGTCGTATCCGTCCGCGGCCGCGCGCTTGACTGCTTTGCGCTTCGTCGCCGAACTCTTTTTCGCCCGCGTTTGCGTTGCCATGCGCTTCTTCTCCTTCATTTCGCCGTATCTCCCGATCCTTTGATCGCCGCGTCATTCCGCCGGGCCGCCGGCTCAGGACTCGGTCTTGATCCCCGCGTCCTTGATGACCTTGAGATACTTGGTCAGGTCGGATTTGATGATCCTGGTAAATTCCTGCGGCGTGCTGGTTACCGACTCGATGCCGAGAGCGGTGTAGCGTTCTATCACGTCCGGTTGCTTCAAGGCCCTGACAATTTCGGCGTTGACCTTGCCGATGATGTTCTGCGGCGCCCCTTTCATCGTCAGCAGTCCCCACCAGTTATCCAGCACAAAACCCGGCAGGCCGGCTTCGATCGCCGTCGGTATGCCGGGCGTCAGCGGGAACGGCCTGGCCCCGGCCACTGCGATCGCCCGCAACTTGCCCGATTTGACAAAGGGCAGGGCAACCGGCATGTCGGCGAAGACCACCTGCACCTCCCCGGCCATGAGATCCAGCAGCGCGGGCGGCGAGCCCTTGTAGGGGATATGCGTGATTTTTGCCCCGGTTACGGTCGAGAACATCTCGCCGCCGAGCTGGGGCAGCGTGCCGGCGCCGCTGCTGCCGTAGCGGATCGCACCGGGTTTCGATTTCGCAAGCGAGATCAGGTCCTTCACCGACTTTACCGGCAGCGACGGGTTGACCACGATCAATTGCGGAGCGGAGGCGATGAGCGATACCGGCTCAAAGTCGCGCAGCGACTGATAGCTGGTCTTGTAGAAGAGCGGATTGAGCACGATCGGGGCAACGCTGCCGACCGCCCACGTATAGCCATCCGCCGTGGCAGCAGCTGCGATCCCTGTACCTAAGCTGCCGCCGGCTCCCGGGCGATTGTCAACCACGATGCGCTGTCCCCACGCCTCCGTCAGCTTCTGGCCGAGGATGCGCGCCAGAATGTCGGAAGATCCGCCGGGCGGATACGGCGCGATGACCCGGATCGGCTTGGTGGGCCAGGCCTGCCCCGCCGCCAGCCCCGCCGTCATGGCGCAGACCGCCGTCCCCAGCAGCAGCATCATTTTCCGTATGGCCTGGTTTCTCATGCCCCCTCCTGTCGGCTGCGTGCTTCGGGGCCGGATCTGGATATTCCGGCGCTCTCCGGAACAATTCTACCTGACCGGCGTGCAGCGTGTGCGGCATGCTTGCCCGGACGCGCCCGGTTGTGAAGGTGTTCACCTCGTGCTCGTCCCACGATCGGGCCGCCCTCCTACACCGTCGCAACCGGCGTGACCGGCGAGCCCGCGGCGCCGGGCAGCCGCAGCGGCGGGGCCGTCAGCAGGAAGCGGCTGCGGCGGTTTTCCCTGAGCCAGGCCGCCAGTTCCGTCAGGTACCACAATTCGCCGAGATGGATCCCCAGCTTGAACAGGCAGTGCTCGTGCAGCGGCAGCGCCGGCCCGCGGTGACACAGGCGGGGGTCCGCCCCGAGCATGGACGAGAGCGCTCCACCGCGAGGTTGTCCGCGGCGATCGCCGCGATCCCGGTGTCGGCGACCCATTCGAGCAGCCGCTTGTCGTAGCCGACCTCGACACGCTCGTCCCCGACGTAATGGTGCAGGTCTATCATCACGCCGCGCCCCTGCACGCCGGTTGCAGCCATGCCGGCCACCGACAGGTTCACCGCCCCAAGCTTGCCCTGCGTCCCCCGCCCGCCCGCGTCGACGATCCGGTAGCCGTTGTAGAAGACCTTCTCGGGAACGCCGTCGCCATCCGCGTCGAACAGCGAGCCCTTGTGCGGGAAGCCGTCCCAGTGGGTCGAATACTGGGTGTGCAGCATGACCGCCTCGTCGGTCACGATGGCCTCCAATATCGGCGTGAATCAGTTCCGCCGGAACGTGCTGCAGTACTCCGCCGACCCCTGCCACGTCTGGTCCACCACGCGCCCGCCCTTGAAGAACAGCGTGCGATCGCAGCGGGCCGTCTCGCTCACGCCGGGCCCCACCATCACGCTGGTACCGACACCCACCCCGCCGCTGCCGCCGAAGACCCCGATGGACGGATACCAAGTCCCGCGTGAAACCGTGCCTTCGGACACCCATGTATAGGCTTGCCGGCCGTCGGCGAGCATCGTGCTGCGGGCGGGCGTGCCCCACCGCGAGACCACCTCGTCGTACTGCGCGCCAAGCCAGGAGTCCCCGATCTCCTTCAGGTCCGCCCCCAAGGTGGCGCAGCCAGCCAGCAAAACCATGACCGATGCCGTGATCCTCATCTTCTGCTCCCTTGGTTTCGACAGGCGGTCTCAGCTACTATCCTATTCTCGCTTGAAAGGAGCTGACCCATGAAACGCATCGGCCTCGTAGCAGCGCTTGCAGTGCTGTCCGCTGCGCCCGTCCCGGTCCTGGCTCAGGGAGAAAAACCCGCCGCCGCTCCGGCGACCGAGATGAAGATGGAGGCGAAGACCGGGCAGCAGGCGGCCAAGCCGGCGGCGGGGGCGCGCGCGCCGTCCCGCGCGACGCAGGACGCGAGGAGCTGCCTCGAGTTCCCCACCAACCGCGAGATCATCATCTGCGCCGAGAAGTTCCGCTAGGAATCGGGTTTCTGGGGTAGCATTCAGATCGTGGCCGGTTCCAGCGACACGCTGATTGAAATCAAGGACCTCGGGTTCGCCTACGGCGAGAACCGGGTGCTGAAGAGCGTCAACCTCAAGGTGCCGCGCGGAAAAGTGACCGCCATTCTCGGCACCAGCGGCTGCGGCAAGACCACGCTGCTGCGCCTGATCGGCGGGCAGCTGAGGCCGAAGGCGGGCCACGTGAAGGTGGACGGCCAGGTCGTGCACGAGCTGGACGACGAAGCCCTGTACGAGTTGCGGCGCAAGATGGGCATGATGTTCCAGGTGAGCGGGCTTTTCACCGATATCTCGACCTTCGACAACGTCGCCTTTCCGATCCGCGAACTGACCGACCTGCCCGAGCCCGTGGTCCGCGACATGGTTCTGATGAAGCTGCACGCCGTAGGACTGCGCAGCGCGCACCCGCTCATGCCGAGCGAACTCTCGGGCGGCATGACGCGGCGCGTTGCGCTGGCGCGCGCGATCGCGCTCGACCCGATGCTCATCATGTACGACGAGCCGTTCTCGGGCCTCGACCCGATCTCGCTAAACCAGATCGCCAGCCTGATCCGCAAGCTGAACGACGCGCTCGGCGTGACCTCGATCGTCGTCACCTACGACGTGGTCGAGTCGCTGAAGATCGCGGACTACGCCTACTTCCTGTCCGACGGAACGGTCGCCGCGCACGGGACAATCGAGGAGATCAAGGCCTCGAAGGACCCTTTCGTGCGCCAGTTCGTGGACTGCCTGCCGGATGGCCCGGTCGCCTTCCACTATCCCGCCCGCGAGTACGGCGAGGACCTGCGCCTCGGGGCGTCCTGAAGCGCGCGGGCTAGCGCCAGAAGAACAGCTCGTACAACGTGAGCAGGATCTCGACCACGATCAGGATCACGATGTAGAGCTCGAGCCGCAGCGAGCGGCGATCCTGCTGGAGCTGGACCAGCGTCTGCGCCGTGTGCGCAATGAGGTTGAGCTTGCGGCCGAGCGCTTCGTGGCGTTCCTTGAGCTCGAACTCGTCCTCGAGGCGGATGAACAGGCCTTCCAGCGCCGGGCGCTCCCACAGGAGCTCGGGCTTGTCAGCCACCGCGACGCGCCCGACCATCGCCTGCTCGGACAGCAGCATCGTGCCGATGTGGCGCACGAGCTCCCGGGCCTCTCCCGCGATGCGGCCGTGCCGCTCCAGTTCCATCGCGAGCGGCTCGATGCGGTCGAAGTTGCCGGCGATCCGCGCTTCATGGAGGGCCAGCACCACGCTCTTCGAGAGGATGTCCGCGACGATCTGCAGCCGCTCGACTTCGTCGCTGACCAGCACGATCCGCTCGCCCTGCATGCCCTCGCGCGCCCTCGGGTCAATGCGAATCTCGACCTCTTCGGTCTCGGGCGCGGCGTTGGGGCTGCCCACCAGGGGCGCGATC
>DAIDBG010000157.1 GCA_027310225.1 bacterium
CCGCCTGCACCATGACGACGCCCGCGGCGATGCCCGGGAAGGTCTCGAGGACGTGCAGCAGCACCGGCACGGACACGTTGTAGGGGAGGTTCGCGACGAGCCGAACCGCGGGCGGCAGCTCCGTGATCCGGAGGGCGTCCGCGCGGATGACGGTGAGGCGGGACGCCGCCTCGGCACCGCCCACCTCCGTCACCGTGCGGGGCAGCCGCTCGGCGAGCCGGCCGTCGATCTCGACCGCCATGGTCTGCAAGAGGTCACCCTTGGCCACCGACTCGATCACGCGCGCGACCTCCGCCGTCGGCTGCATCAGATCCCCGATCAAAGTATTCACGGACTCGACGCAGCCCGACCACGAGCCGGTGGCCGCCGGCACTCTCACCCGCTGGCTGATCTGACCTTCTTTGCCCACGACGTCGCGAATCCGCGCGAACTCCTCGGTGATCGTCTCGTTCATCGCCACCGTGTCATTGAACGCCTGGGCGATCTCGCCGTCGATTCCGACCAGGTCCATGGGAAGGCGGACGGAGAAATCCCCGCTCTTGAATGCCCTGAGCGCCTTGAGCAATGCCGTCCGGTCAAGCGTGTCCGGCGAGAATTGAAGGTTAGTCATGGTCAACCCCGTTTCAGAGTCAGCGCTGCGAACCGGGCCGGTCGAGGGCGGCCGATCCGTCCTGTGCCGGCAACAATTGCTGGTTCATCTGCGCCCAGTTATCGGCGGCGTGCTGGAGGAGAACGATCACCGAGCGCCCTATCCTGCGTTCACCGAACGCAGCCGCAAGCCTTTCGGTCCCGCCGCGCGTTTCCATGCTGACCATTGCGAAAGGCCGCGCCAAGGGGCAATTCGGGGACCAGTAAATCGTCACGTCCTTGACCGCGCCGAAGAAGGAACAGTGTTCCGTGATCACGTTCTCCAGTTGTTTCTCGGTCAGGACAGCCAGATTGACATGCAATACGGGTGCCTCTCGCGCCATGCTCCATTTGCTCCATATTACCCCCCACCTGCCTGCGTTGACTGGAACAGCCGCCTCGACGAACCCGAACGGCGATCATGTTGCTCGTATTCTCGATCGAGTTCGAGTAATTCTGTGGCATTCTCCGGTACGCCGGTCCGCATGTCGCCGTCGAGCGACAAGACGAGCCGCCGGCCGGGATGATTCGCGTCATTCCCCCCTCCGAAGTCATTGGAACTACGCTCGACGTCATGATAGTGGCGCCCGCGCGGAGGCCACTATCATGAATCGCTGATATTGCTGTGGTGAAGCAATGACCTCATGTAGCGGTTCGACTACACACCGCTACTGCGGGCAATGGATTGCCGCCGGCATGCGCAGGGCGGCGAGAAGGCGCGCTACTCTATGAGCTGGTGCTTGATGGCGTAACGGACGAGGTCCGCATTGCTGGACACCTGCAGCTTCTTCAGTATGCGCGAGCGATACGTGCTGACCGTGCTCGCGCTCAAAAACATCTCCCGGGCGACCTGCTTGATCTGCTTGCCCGAGGCCAGCAGCCACATGACCCGGTACTCGCGGTCGGACAGTTCTTGATGGAGCGGCTTCTGCCCGTCCGGCGCCAGCTCCAGCGCAATCCTCTCCGCCAGTGAGTGGCTGACGTAGCGGCCGCCGCTCGCCACCTTGCGCACGGCGTCGGCCAATTCTTTTGAAGCGGTATCCTTGCACAGGTAGCCGGCGCCTCCCGCCTTCAGGACGCGCGTCGCGTGCGCCTCCTCGGGATACATGCTCAATACGAGAACCGGGCGTCCCGGGCGCTCGCGCTTGATCTCCTTCAGCAGCTCGAGGCCGCCCCTGCCCGGCATGGAATAGTCGATGATCGCGACATCCCATTCGAGCTTGCGGGCAAGCGCCAGCGCTTCGTTGCCGTCTTTCGCTTCACCGACCACGTGCAGCGTCGGATCCGAAGCAAGAATCTGCTTCAGCCCGTGGCGGACCACGGGATGATCATCCGCAATCAGAATGCGCATCCCTCATGCTCCCGACATCCACCGTTCCCTGGTACGGCGGTCACCCGGAGGCGCAACCCCCGAATGCCTGATAGTCTATTCCTATTTGCGGGCCTGCGGGATCGATACCACCACCCGGGTGCCCTGTCCCGGCGTTCCCGCGATGTCGATTTTCCCGCCGAAGAGGGATGCGCGTTCCCGCATCCCCAGCAGCCCCAGCGATTGCGAGCGGTCGACCACCGTGTTCGCTATTCCCTTGCCATTGTCCTCCACCTTCAGCGTGAGCGCATTCCCGTCCAGTTGCAGCGCAATATCGATCTTGGTCGCGTTGGCGTGGCGCGCCACGTTGGTGAGTATCTCCTGAAAGATGCGGAACGTCGCCGTCGAGCGCTCCCGGTCGAGCGCGATGCCGTCGGCCGGCAATTCAAGCCGGCAACGGATGCCGGTGCGCTTCTGGAAGTCCCGCGCCTGCCACCCGACGGCGGCCGCCAGCCCTGCCTCGTCGAGCACCTCCGGCCGCAGCCCGGTCGCGATCCGGCGCACCGACTGGATGGTGCCGTCGATCAGCCGGAATACGGATTTCATCTTGGTCACCAGCGTCCTCGGCTGCTTCGGCAGCCGGTCCGTCACCCAGGCCAGGTCCATCTTGATCCCGGTCAGCGCCTGCCCGAGCTCGTCGTGAATTTCCCGCGCGATCCGCGTGCGTTCCTCTTCCACCGCCGATTGCAGGCGGGCGGTCAGGGCGCGCAGGTTTTCCTCGGATTCCCGCAACTGCTGCTCGGCCAGCCGGCGCTCCGCGATCTCACGGGTGAGCACCGCGTTCTTTTCGTAAAGCTCGACGAACACCGAGATCTTCGACTTCAGCACTTCCGGGATCAACGGCTTGACGATGTAATCCACCGCGCCCACTTCGTAGCCGCGGAACACGGAGGGCAGGTCTTCGTAAGCTGCCGTGAGGAAGATGATGGGGGTGTTCCGTGAGCGGGGCCGCTCCCGGATCAGCCGGGCGGTCTCGAAGCCGTCCACGCCGGGCATCCGGGCGTCGAGCAGGATGACCGCGAAATCGTCCTTCAGGACGTAGCGCAGCGCCTGCTCCCCCGAATCCGCCAGCACCAGATTCTGGCCCGGGTCCTGCAGCAGCTCCTGCAATGCCTCGCGGTTTCTCCGGTCGTCGTCCACGACCAGGATGTTTGCTCTTCCCGGAACCGGCATTCCGTTCTCCCCTACCGAAAGCTCGTTAGTGATTATGCGCCGATCGCCGGCATGTTGACTCCGAAAGAGAATTCCTGGCGACAGCCGGGCGACCCCGCGCCGGCAGGCCCCGGGACCCGTTCGGGGGCGGGGTCCGCTTTCCGGCGGAGGTTCGTGCGGGAGTTCCGGCGCTACCCGACCAGCCGGTGGCTGACGGCGTAGCGGACGAGCTCGGCGTTCGTGGCGACTCTCAGCTTCTTGAGGATGCGGGAGCGGTAGGTGCTGACCGTGCTGGAGCTCAACGACATTTCCTTCGCGATCTGGTTGATCTGCTTGCCCGAAGCGAGCAGCCACATGACGCGGTATTCGCGATCCGACAGCGTTTCGTGCAGCGGCTTGTTGCTGTCGGGCGTGAATTCGAGCGCGAGAAATTCCGCGAGCGCAGGGCTCACGTACTTGCCGCCATTCGCGACTTTCTTGATGGCGGCGGTCAATTCGTGGGACGCGCTCTCCTTGGTGATGTAACCCGCCCCGCCGGCCTTCAACACCCGCGTTGCGTGCACGTCTTCGGGATGCATGCTCAGGATCAGGACCGGCTTGCCCGGAAACTCGCGCTTGACTTCGCTCAGCAGCTCCAGCCCGCTCAGGCCCGGCATGGAAAAATCGAAGATGGCGACGTCCCACTCGACCGTGCGGGCCAGCGCCAGCGCCTCGTCGCCGTCCTTGGCCTCGCCCGCGACCACCACGTCCGGGTCGCCCGCCAGGATCTGTCTCAGTCCCTGCCGCACCACCGCGTGATCATCGGCGATCAGGATCTTCATGGCGGAACCTCCTGAAAACTCGTTCGTATTTCATGCCTCGACGCACCCGTTCAATGCATCGGCAACGGGATGGATACCCGCGCGTGGGTTCCCTTCCCGCGATCGCCGGCGATTTCGATCTTGCCGCCGAACATCAGCACGCGCTCGCGCATGCCCAGCAGCCCGAGCGATTTCGGGCTGTCGAGCTTCGTGCTCAGGATACCCCGGCCATTGTCCTGCACTTCCACGATGAGGGTATTCCCGTCCTGCCGCACCCCGACGTCCACCCGGGTCGCTTTCGCGTGGCGCGCCACGTTCGTCAACAGCTCCTGGAAGATCCGGAACGCCGCCGTGGCCCGTTCCGGGTCGAGCTCGATGCTGCCCGGGGGCAAGCTCACCTGGCACCGGATTCCGGTGTGCATCCGAAAGTCCTTCGCCTGCCACTCGATCGCGGCGGCAAGGCCCAGCTCGTCGAGAACACCGGGCCGCAGCCCCGCGCTGATCCGGCGGACGGACTGGACCGTCTGATCGATGAGCCGGGACATCGAATCGGTCTTCGTGGTGAGCGGCTTGTGGCCGTCTTCCAGCCGGCTTGCGAGCCACGTCAGATCCATCTTGAGCCCGGTCAGCGCCTGGCCCAGCTCGTCATGCACCTCGCGCGCGATGCGCGTGCGCTCCTCCTCCCGCACCGACTGCAGACGAGCGCGCGGAGGTTCTCTTCCGACTTCCGCAGCTGCTCTTCGGCGAGCTTGCGCTCGGTCACTTCCCGGGCAAGGGCCGCGTTCTTTTCGTCAAGCTCGATGAACACCGCCACTTTGGAGCTGAGGACGTCGGGAATGACGGGCTTGACGATGTAGTCCACCGCCCCGGCCTCGTAGCCGCGGAACATCGAGCGGGAATCCGCCTGCATGCCGGTCAGGAAAATGATCGGCGTGTGGCGCGACCGCGGGCGCTCGCGGATCAGCCGCGCGGTCTCGAAACCGTCGAGTCCCGGCATGCGCACGTCCATCAGGATGACGGCGAAGTCGTCCTTGAGCACGCAGCGCAGCGCCTCCTCTCCGGAATTCGCGAGCACCAGGTTCGGGCCGAGGCCCTGCAGCAGCTCGCGCAGCGCGATGAGGCTGCGCGCGTCGTCATCCACCAGCAGGATATTCGTGCGCGACGCCGCCGCCGGGGCGCCTGGAGCGGGGTCCCGGCGGGCCCCGTCCCGGGTCAAGTTGGGTGCTGTATCGGGGCTATTCACGGTCCGAAGAGGCGCGCCCTCCCGCGGCTGCACGCGATCATGACGGGCAGTGCATCGGGAAACGCCCGGTCTCTAGTCCTGATGGACTACTCCTCCGCGGTTGACACTTCGCTGCTCCAGTAGGATATTCGCTACGCGCGTAGCGGACCCGTTACACGCCGACAGACTTCGGTGGCCAGCCCGCTGTTACCAGCCACGCGATGGCCAAACAAAGTGCAGCCATCCGTCTGTCATCATCATAGGGTCGCATGCTTCCATGCGGCTATCGCGCGAACTCGAAATTTGCGTGGCCGTCTCCCGACCTCCTGTCGCCGTTCGTCTACAGCTCTAGGGGCTGATCCATCCGCTCTGGCAGGATCACGCCCGGAGCAAATCCGTATGCCCGTTAACGCGGGGGCCGCAGTTCATGGGCCGGATGGATCAGGGTTTGCGCTTCCCCCTTCGAAGTCCCGTCTTCGGGCCGGTCTAACATCGGCGGCGTGTCGGGAGGACTCCCATGCTGACTGCCGCCGATCATGGCCTGAAGATCTTTTCCACGTGCCCTCCTTCCGCTCTCGCGCAGCCGCGGGCGTGCATCCGCAATCTGCAGGAGATCGCGCGCTGGAGCGAAGACGCGGGATGCGAAGGCATCCTCGTGTTCACCGACAACGGGCAACTGGATCCCTGGCTGGTTTCGCAGATCATCATCGAGGCCACCGAGCGCCTGTGCCCGCTGGTCGCGGTCCAGCCGGTCTACATGCATCCGTACAGCGTGGCCAAGATGGTCACGTCGTTCGCGCATCTCTACGGCCGCCGCCTGCACCTCAACATGGTGGCGGGCGGATTCAAGAACGACCTGGCGGCGCTCAACGACGCGACTCCTCACGACGAGCGCTATGGGCGCCTGGTGGAATACACGACCATCATACAGAGCCTGCTGGGGACGGCGGATCCGGTCACCTTCGAGGGCCGCTACTACAAAGTAACCAACCTGAAGCTGACTCCCCCGCTGCCGGCCGAGCTGGCCACGGGCATCTTCGTCTCCGGATCCTCCGAAGCCGGCATGCACGCGGCGCGACAGCTCGGGGCCACGGCCGTCGAGTACCCGAAGCCGCCGGCCGAGTATGACGCTGCGGCGCCGGCGCACCTCGGGTCGAGCGGCATCCGGATCGGCGTGATCGCCCGGTCCGAGGACGACGAAGCGTGGTCGGTTGCCCGCGCGCGCTTCCCCGAGGACCGCAAAGGCCAGCTCACCCACCAGCTCGCGATGAAAGTGTCGGATTCGTCCTGGCACCGGCAGCTTTCCGACCGCGGGAATGCCGGGTCGGGCGCGGAGGACCCGTACTGGCTGGTTCCGTTCCAGAACTACAAGGCGATGTGTCCTTATCTCGTCGGGAGCTACGATCGGGTGGCGGACGAAGTGGTGCGCTATCTCGATATCGGCTACCGCACGTTCATTCTCGAGGCGCCCGCGAGCGCGGACGAGATGCGCCACACCGGCATCGTGTTCGAGCGCGCGGCCGCGCGCTGTCTTACCGCATGACCACACTGCTGCAGCAAGGGGTGACCGCGCAGGCGCAAGCCCGCCCCGAGGCCGTCGCGCTGGTGTTCAATGGCGTCCGCATGACCTACGGCGCGCTCGAAGAGGCGAGCAACCGGCTGGCCCATCTTCTGGTGGCTGCGGGATGTCGCCGGGGCGATCGGGTCGCGCTGCTGATGCCCAAGATGCCCGCGGCGATCGTCGCCATGCTCGGCGTGCTGAAAGCCGATGCCATCTACGTGCCGCTGAATCCGGCCGACCCCGGGGCGCGGCTGGCGTTGACCCTCGAATCGAGCGATTGCCGCTGCATCCTCGCCGCCGGACCGGTGGGCCCGGTGCTGCGCGACACCCTCGCCACCGCGGCCCTCCAGCAACGGCCGCTGATCGGGTGGCTCGACGCCGAAACGCCTTCCGCCGGCGAACCGGCGCCGTCGTTTAGCTGGCGCGATCTCGCCGCCTGTCCGGCAACGCCGCGAGCGTACTCGAATACCGGCGACGACGTGGCGCACATCCTGTTCACATCGGGATCCACCGGAATACCCAAGGGCGTGATGATCACTCACGCGAGCGTCGGGCACGTCATCCGCTGGGCGCTCGCCTACTTCGGCATCGACCGCACGGACCGCATTTCCCAGCACCCGCCGCTGCGCTTCGACGTATCCACTTTCGACATCTTCTGCGCGCTGTGGGCGGGCGCCGAGCTGCATCTCGTGCCGCCCGAGTTGAACCTCCTGCCGCACAAGCTGGCGCAGTTCATACGCGAAAGCCGGCTCACGCAGTGGTTCTCGGTGCCGTCGGTGCTGAACCTCATGGCGAAATTCGATGCCGTTCGCCAGCGCGATTTTCCCGACCTGCGTCGGGTCCTGTTTGCCGGAGAGGCGATACCGACGCCCACGCTCATCCACTGGATGCGCCGGCTTCCGCACGCGCAATTCACCAACCTGTACGGCCCGACCGAGACGACCATCGTCAGCAGCTATTACACGGTCCCGCGCTGCCCGACCGACGAGCGGGCGCCGGTTCCGATCGGCACCGCGTGCGACGGAGAGGAGCTGCTGATCCTGGACGGGCAATTGCGACCGGTTGCCCAGGTCCTCGACGAGCGGCTGCGGCCGCTCGCCGAGGGCGAGGTCGGCGATCTCTACATCCGCGGGGTCGGCCTGAGTCCGGGCTACTGGCGCGACCCGGAGAAGACCCGCAGCGCGTTTCTCCCGTTTCCGGGGGGTGCAGGGCCCCACGACCGCCTCTACAAGACCGGCGACCTGGCGCGCCGCGGCGCCGACGGTCTGTTCTACTTCGTCGGCCGCGCCGACATGCAAATCAAGAGCCGGGGCTACCGCATCGAGCTGGGCGAGATCGAGGCGGCGCTCAACTCCCTGCCGAGCCTGCGGGAGAGCGCCGTGGTCGCCATACCATCGGAGGGTTTCGAGGGATGGCTGGTGTGCTGCGCTTATGTCCCGGCGCCGCGCAACGGCGTCTCCCTGGAAGGCCTGCGCAAGGGGCTCGCCGCGCTGGTGCCCGGCTACATGCTCCCGGCGCGCTGGATGCGCTACGACGCCCTGCCCAAGAACGCCAACGGCAAGTTCGACCGTCCCCGGCTGAAGGAAGACTTCGCGAAAGCCGAATCTTCTCCGGAGAAGGCCCAAGTGAAAACGCCTTCGCCCGACGACCCCGGCGCGACGGAATGGAGTGTCAACGCGGCGTTCGGGCGAGGCTAATGAGCGTCGTGAAAATACCTGACGACACTCATCCCTCACCCCCGCCCCTCTCCCGAAGGGAGAGGGGAGATTCGAGGTGCAAATGCCGTGTCAGGTATTTGCACGAAGACCAATAGAACCGTCTCAAAAATCACGATCGAGCATTAGCCGCAGATATACGCCGACAAACGAAGATGAAATTCCCTGCTAACAATATGGATAGAGCGACCCCAGCCGCAATGACTGACTCCAACGCCATCATCGGGCGCCTGGGCGCGCTCTTTGCCGAGAGCTTCCACATCGAGGTGCCCTCCCCCGACACCGACCTCGTCGAGACCGGCATGCTCGACTCGTTCCAGTTCGTGGAGCTGCTCCTGCAGCTCGAGCAGCATTTCGGGTTCCGGATCAAGATCGAAGACATCGACCTCGACGATTTGCGCACGCTCGCCCGGATTGCGCGACTCGTTGCCGTAAGCGGCGCGGCAGCCGATCGCCCGTCGTCCGTGCGGCGCTCTTAGGGTGAGGCCGGTTCCTGATCGGATCGCCGTGGAGTCCCCCCGGCTGCGATGGAGCGGGCTCGACGGGCGGCATGCAAGCCCCGCCTTTTAACGATGATTTTCCGCAGGCCTGATTTTCCTGATGCGACCGCAGCTCCCTTGGTGCTGTTGGCCCTGGTCCTTGCGACCGCCGTGCTGGCGGGAATGGCGACGGCGGTGATCGGCAGCCTGGCCGGCTACCGGTCGCTCTACTACGTCGTCGTCTTCGGCTTGATCGTCGCCGGGGCCATCGTCGCCGTTACGCGGGCCGAACCGCTGCGGTTCGTCTTTCTGGCGTTGACCCTCTCTCTCCCGATTGCGAATGCGCTTGTCCCGCCGGGACGCATCGGGCTCACGGTCTTCGATGTCGTCATGGTTGCACTCACCATCGGGCTGGTCGGAAAAAGGCTGCTCGCCTCGCCCGCGGCGAGCGAGCCGCTGTTTCCCACGCGGTCATTGCTGATCGCGTGGCTGCTTTCCGTGCCTTCCGTCGTGTTCTCCCAGTATCCATTGCTGTCCGTGCAGATATGGGTCCTGATCTTCTCGGTCTATGCCTTCTTTCTGTTCACGCTCGGCGAACTGAAGCGCGAGGGAGGGTTCGAACGCCTGGTTCTGATATGGTCGATCGTGCTGCTCGTGATGGCCATCGGCCTCTTCGTGGACAAGTTCCTCCACGTAAACCTCAGCCTGCGGGGCAGCAACCTGAACCAGTTGAGCTACGTCGGCGGCGTGGAAATCTGGCGGGCGGGCGGATTCTTCCAGGACCCGCAGAAGGCCGGCGCATTCCTCGCCGGCATGATCACGTTCCTGCTGGTTCTCGCCGTGCGGGGCCGGTTCCGGGGCCCGAAGCTCAATCTCCTGGTCTGGACGGCGGTCTTGATGGGCGCCGGGGCGCTGGTCACGACGATCTCCCGCGGCGCGATCCTGGCCGGCGTGACGGTATCGGCGATGGCGCTCTTCGCCTTCAACCGGTGGAACCCCGCCGTCAAACTGATGATCACGGGGTGCCTGATCGTCGTCGCGACCGTCGTTGCGCTCACGCCGCCGGACGTCTGGCTCAACGTGCTGCCCAATGCGGTTGCGGAGCGCTTCGTGCGCTCGCGCATCGAATTCGAGGGTCGGCTCGTGATGTGGTTCGATACCTGGAGCATGTTCGCCGATCATCCGCTCACCGGCATCGGCCTCGGCAGCTTCAGGCCCTATCTCATGGAAACACGGCCGACCGTCTTCAATTACTACGGCCTGGGCGAAACGGCGGGCATCGCGTACGTGCCGGACCAGCCGGAAAGCGGCTATCTCAAGGTTCTCTACGAAGGCGGTATCGCCGGCTCGATCGCCGCGCTGCTGCTGGCCGGCGATGCCCTGAGGCGGGCGCTGGTGGTCGTCGCCCGCCGGGCGGCGGATCCCGATGCGCAAACCGAGGCCATCGCGGCGCTCGCGGGGCTCTTCACCTTCGGCTTGACGTTCGTGACGCTCTTCACCATCAGCGACCCGAGGATCGCGGCGATGTTCGCGTTTCTGCTCGCCGTCATCTGGCATCGCTCGCTGAAGCGCGCCTCCGTCGGGCCGGGAGCGTGATCGTTCGCCATGGACGACGCAATGGACGAAGCAGGCGCGCGCAGGATCCTCGGCCGCGCCTCGATCGTGGCCGCCGGGGCCGTGTACCGGCAGTGCATCTCGTTCATATCGGGCCTCATCGTGGCCCGGGTGATCGGCGCGGCGGATTACGGCATCTTCAACCTGGCCCGCAATCTGGTGGAGACCACCGGCATCTTCACGCGGCTGGGCCTCGACCTGGGACTTCAGCGCTACTTCGGTGAAGCGAACACGGAACCACGCCGCGCCTCGCGTATCGTGGTGCTCCGGCGGGTCCGTCTGCTGACCAGCGCATTCGCCCTGCTGCCGGTGGTTGCGGTTGCGCTCGGCCTGGGCCGCGTGCTCGAAGACAACGTCTATCGCTATTCCAATTTCGCAGAAGTCCTGCTGGTCCTGACGCTGGCGCTGCCGTTCCTGACCGATATGGCGGTACTGGGAGGCGCCTATCGGGGCATCCTCAAGCTGTCTCCGAGCGTAATCGCGGAGTGCGTCCTGCTGCCGACCATCCGCCTCGCGATAATCGTCATTCTCTTCCTGGCCGGATGGCGTCTGTGGGCCGTGGTCGCCGGGACGACGCTGGCGTCCTTCCTGGCTGCGACGTTTCTCGCGATGCGCGCACGCTTCGACTTTTGCGCCGACGCTCCCGCTCAGCCGCATGCGTGGGGCGACGCCTTCCACGTGGTCGGGTACTCCAGCATCCTGGCAGGGTCAATGATCGTGACCGCGCTGACAACGAACATGGACACGTTGTTGCTGGGCCATTTCGCGACGGCGCAGGACCTGGGGCAGTATTCGCTGGTGAAGACCCTGCTGGTGCTGACGGGCGTGCTTGGCGTCGCGTTTGGCCAGGGCCTCGAAGTCCTGGTCGCGGATCGGTACTTTCGCGGAGACATCACCGGCATGGTGCGCATCATGTCGTTGAGCGCGCGGCTGATCGCCCTGGTGACGGTGCCTGTCTTCGCGACTTTCCTGTTCTGGGGCGCGCCGCTGACGCGTCTTTTCGGCCCGTCGTTCGCGGCGTCCCAGGCCGTCGTCGGCTGGCTGGCCGTCGGCCCGTTGATCTCCATGATCTTCTGGCCATCTGCCTGCGCGCTGTCGATGACGGGCAGGCATTTCCTCGAACTGAAGATTCTGGCGGTGGGCCTGGTCATCGCCGCTGTCCTCGGGTGGTTCGCAGTGCCCGCGTTCGGCCAGCTTGGGGCGGCGGTCGCCACCTGCGCCTCGGTGGCCACGGCCAATCTCGCGCGCGTCCTGTTCGTCCGGCGCTTCATCGGGGCCTTCCCGTTCAGTAGCGACATCTTCGTCATCACGGCGGCGGGCATCGGGCTGGCGTGGGGAAGCTACGCAGTCGTGGCGCAGCTTCCGCTGTCCTCGTTCTGGAGCACGGCCTCCGGAATCGGGGGCTTTTTGGCGGCCTATGCAGTCGCCTGCTGGACGCACTTGCTGAGCGAGCCGGAAAAGGCCGGTATCTACGGAGCGATCAGGAGCCGTGCGCCAATATTGTTCGGCAGAGGAAACTAGGCGGTCACGCAGGCTGTGGCCGGACCGGAAAGCGGCCGCGATGAAGCCTTTCACTCGCTGCGGGTGCGCCGCATGATGCCGCAACTGATGGTCATCGGCTGCGGGGCGGTGTTCGACCAGTACTACCGCGGTGCGTTGAAGGCGCTCGAAGCGCGCGGCATGGCCCAAGTCCTCGCGCTCGTCGACCCCGACACGCGCCGGACCGCGGGTCTCGAGCGGCAATTCCGCTCCGCCCGTGCATTTGCCGCCCCGGCCGAGGCGTTCGAGCGCGCGACGCCGGATCTCACGATCATCGCGTCCCCCCCGGGCTGGCACGCCGAGCATGCGCTCGCGGCCTTCGACGCCGGCAGCCACGTGCTGTGCGAGAAGCCCATGGCCATCAGCGTCGAAGATGCCGAACGCATGGTGGCGGCCGCGCGCGCCGCACGGCGCGTCCTCGCCATCGGCATGACCCGGCGGATGTACCCCTGTCTGGCCGAAGCGCGGGCGCTTCTCGCCGCCGGAGCCATCGGAGACGGCCTACGTTTCGTCTATCGGGAGGGCGGCGTGTACGGCTGGCCGGTGGGCACCGACTTTCCTTTTCGCCGCGCGACCGGGGGCGGCGGCGTGCTCATCGACAAGGGCACGCACGTGCTGGACTTCCTCTGCGCGCTGTTCGGCGAGCCCGTCGCCGCCGCCTACGCGGACGACGGCCACACCGATGGCGTCGAGACCACCTGCGAGATCGCGCTCGTCTTCCCGGGTGCCCGCGGCAAGGTGCAGCTGTCGTGGAGCCAGCCCCTGGCGAACGGCCTTCACATCACCGGATCGGTCGGGCAACTGACACTGCATCCGTGGCGGCTCGATGCCGTGCGCTGGCGGCGGAACGGCGGCGCCTGGGAAACCCGCGTCAGCCCGGCGACTTGGCCGTGCGACCTGCGACCGAACGGCCGGCGCGGCGTGCCCAGGACCTACGAGGACTGCGTGTACTACCAGATCGTACAGGTGTTGCGGGCGCTGACGCACGGGGAAGCAGTGCCGGTCACGGGCGAACAGGGGCTGGCGGTCGTGCGGGCCGTTCAGGCCTGCTACGGGAAAGCCACTCCGCTGCGGCTCTCCTGGTTGGCAGAGGCCGAGCAGGCGCGGGCGGATGCGCTCCACTGGAGCCGGCAGACATGAGCGGTCCGGTGGCGATCGTGGGCGCCGGCGGGTTCGTCGGGACCCGGATGCTCGAGATGGCGGTGCTCGAGGGCTGCATGGATGTCGTCCCCGTCGTGCGCTCGTTTCGAAGCGTCGCGCGCGCCGCGAACCTCGGCGTGCCGCATCGACTCGGCGATGCGGCGAGCCCCGCCTCGCTCGAGCAGGCGCTCGCCGGGTGCGACGCCGTGGTGAATCTCACGTCCGGAGATCCGGCGGAAATCCTGCGCACCACCCAAAGCATCTACGCTGCGGCCCGCGCCGTTCGCGCGCGCTTGCTGGTCCATCTGAGCTCGGCCACCGTGCACGGCCAGGTCGAGCAGCCCGGACTCGCGGACGACGCCCCGCCTCTGCTCGACCATTGGATGTCGTACGCACGGGAAAAAGGCCATGCGGAAAATTTTCTGCGCGAGCGGATGGCCGACGGGCGCCTGACGATCGTGGTGCTGCGGCCCGGCCTGATCTGGGGCCCCCGCTCCCCGTGGGTTCTGCGGCCGGCCGCCGAACTCGTTTCCGGCACCGCCTACCTGGTCGGGAGCGGTGAGGGAATCTGCAACCTGATGTACGTGGATAATCTCGTGCGCAGCATCGCGGCCGTGGTCGGCCATCCCGCGAACGCGACGGGGTTCTATCACCTCGCCGACGACGAGACGACGACATGGCGCGAATACTATGCCGCGCTCGCCGCGGGCCTGGGCGTGGACGTGGCGACGATTCACCGCGTCCCGGGAGACCGCTATCGCGCCGGCGTCCGGGGCCTGGTCGAGGAACTGAAGAAGCTTCCCCCCTATCGGTGGCTCAAGGACCGCCTGCCGCCCGAAGCGAAAGCCGCCATCAAGCTGCGCCTGAGGCTCGCCCTCGAGCGCGACCGTCCCGCGCAGCGCGGCGCCAGCGCAGGCCCGGCGGTGGCGCGCGACATGTGGCATCTGCAGACCACCCGCTACCCGCCGCCGACGGGCCGGTACCGCGCGACATTCAGCTTGCAGAACGCGACCTCCTTTGCCGCCGGGCTGGCCGCATCGCTCGCCTGGCTTCGCTTCATCGGCCTCGACGAGCGCGATGGCGCGCCGGGATGATCGGATCGGACGCGCTGATGCACATCGGGAGGACGTGGTGAGAATCGCGCTTCTTGCGCTGCATTTCGCGGAGTATGCCGGCCGCCTCGCGCTCGCGCTGGAGGACGCCCGGCACGAAGTGCTGCTCGTCCTGCGCTCGGGCAACGCCTTGCGCGAGTTGCCCGACGAGCTGCGCAAGCGCCTTGACGGGACGGTTGCGGTGCGGAACGTCGAGCTTCCCCGGCTGCGCGATCCGCGCTTGCCGCGGACCGTGTTGCAGATCAACCGGATGCTGCGGGACTTCTCCCCCGACATCCTTCACATCCAGGAATTTCATCCGGCATACGTCGGATGGACGCTGCTTTCGTTTCGCAGGCGCATACCGGTCGTGCTGACCGTACACGATCCCGTTCCCCACTCCGGTGTCTTCTCTGCCGATGCCTGGCGCTGGAAGGTCGTGCAGTGGTTTCGCTGGAAGGCGACGCGGGTGATTGTCCACGGACCGCGCATGCGCGCCGAGCTCGAAGCGCGGACGGGAGACGTCGAAGAACGGATCGATGTCATCCCGCACGGGATACTCGGCCCGGCGACGGTGGATGGCGACCACTCGGCCTGCGAGCCGGGGACGTTCCTGTTCTTCGGCCGCATCCAGTCCTACAAGGGGCTGCGGTATCTCCTGGACGCAGCCGACGTCCTGCACAGGCGCGGGCGCGATTTCCGCGTGGTGATCGCGGGAACGGGCGACGACCTCGAGCGTCACCGCACGCGCATTGCGGCGAGCCCCTGGGCCGAGCTGATCGACCGCTATGTCGCGCCCTCCGAGGTGCCGGCGCTGTTCTCCCGGGCGATGAGCGTCGTCCTGCCATACACCGACGCGACGCAAAGCGGGGTGAGCGCCATGGCATTCGCGTTCGCGCGCCCGGTCATCGCGACCGCAGTGGGCGACGTGCCGGACGTCGTGATCGACGGACAGACCGGGCTCGTCGTCCCGCCCAGGGACGGGAATGCGCTCGCTGAAGCCATGGAAAAGCTGCTGCTCGACCGCCGGCTGCGCGACGCGCTCGCGCGCGGCGCGGCCCGCCTCGCGAGCGAGAAATTGTCCTGGCCGCGAATTGCTGAGATGACGCACGGCACTTACTGTCGCGCGGTCGAATGCCACAGCCGGTCCGCCCGAACGAAGCGGAGCTGGCCGATGCAGCGATCCGTCTAGGCCGAGGTCGGCGCCTCCCCCATTACCGCCCCATCCTGACCCGAGTTCCCGTCTTGAATCGGAAGTTGGTCGCTTCCCACGCCTGACCCTTCGCCGGGTCATCCGCGTT
>DAIDBG010000164.1 GCA_027310225.1 bacterium
ACGTGGTCGATGTGGTCGAGGCATTGGACCTCTCGGGGCTGGTGCGCCGGGATGCCGGCCGGGGCAGCGAGGCGCATCACCCGGGGACGCTGCTCGCGCTGCTGATCTACGGTTACGCCACCGGGGTGCACGCGAGCCGGCACCGTGCGCTCTCCCACGGGCATGCGCTGAAGTTGAAAGAACAGTTGCAAGCCGAGGTCGAGACGTTGATGCGGCTGGCGGAGGCGGCCGATGCGAGCGCACGCCCCGAGGGCATGGACATTCCGCAGGAACGGGCGCGGCGCGAGCAGCGGCTGGCGCGTATCGAAGAGGCGAAGGCGAGAATCGAGGCGGCCGCCGTGCAGCACTACGAACAGGCGCGAGCGCAATTTGAGGCCAGGCAGGCCGAGCGCGAGCGGCGCCCGAACGCGGGAGGTCGCCCCCCGGGGCCGCCACCGGCGCCACCCAGCCCCGCGGTTGACCCCCAGGCGCAGGTCAATCTCACCGACGCCGACTCGCGCATCATGAAGGTCTCGGGCCAGGGCTTCGAGCAGTGCTACCACGCGCAGCTTGCCGTGGACAGGGAAAGCCGGCTCATCGTGGCCTCGGGATTGACGCAAGCAGTCAACGACCAACAGCAATTGATCCCGGCCTTGGAGAAGGTGCGTGCGCTGCCGCCCGAACTGGGAACGGTGCAGGCGCTGGTGGCCGACAGCGGGTTCTTGAGCGAGGCCAACGTGAACACCTAATGGGACTGGGTGTGCCTTGCCTACAATGTGAAGCGGATGCACCGGATGCGGGCCACCTGAGCGACGGTTTCCGATCAATAAATACCCTCTTACAGCCTGTCGGCTCAGCCGGAGCCGGGAGCGACTACCCCTGCATTCACACCGCCCGTTGATCACGCCAAGTCCGACAGGCTGCTAGGCAGGCGATTTTGCCTTTAGCCGCCCGGTTCGTCCGCCCTATACCAGGTCCGGGGCGATCACCGCCCGCACCACGGCCTGCTCGTGCCGGCGGCCCGCCAGCCACCACACGGCACCTTTCTTGATGCTCCAGTCCGCGGGCCCGCCGCACAGCGCCAGCGCCGCAACCTGCCCGAGGACCGGCTGGTGGCCGACCACCACGACCGTGCCGTCACCCCGCGGCCAGCCGGCGGCCTTGAGCACGGCTTGCGGCGTCGCCTCCGTGCCCACTGCGGGGTTCACCTCGAATTTCTTCGTGAGTACCTGGGCCGTTTCGCGGGCGCGCCGGGCCGGGCTCGCTAGGACGACGGCGTCTTCCGGCAGCCGCTCCCTGAGCCAGGCCGCCATGCGCTCGGCCTGCTTGCGTCCCTTCGGCGTGAGCCTGCGCTCCCCGTCGGGAATACCCTCTTCGGCGTCAGCGTGGCGCCACAGTATCAGATCCATGCTGATTCCATCGTTTATTCAAAAAGTTTGCGCTACCCCGCTGGGGGCGTTTCTGACGTACATCAAACAAGCTTCTCGTTCATTGCCAGAACCGCCCGGCGGCCCGGAATGCCTTCCATGCGCCTTTCAGCTCGCGCCTGAGCTTTGCGGAGCGGCCGCGGCTCCAATCGAGCAGAATGCCCTTTGCCCCGGCGGCGCGGCGGCCTCCGGTGCCGCGGGAACCCGCAGCCACCAGCCGCACCCCCGTCGCCGCGTCGTTGATGGCGCCCAGCACACCCTGCAGGCGCGTAAGGCCCTTCAGCACGGCACGCGCTTTCTTGCCGTTGTACAGACCGGCGAAGAAGTCGGCCGCGTAGCGGAATTTCTTGATCGCAATGCGCAGGCGGTGCAGCTCGGCGGATGGCAGCTGCGCGAGCCGGCGGCCGCGCCTGCGTACGCGGCCATAGCGCGCTTCCAGGGCCGGGCCCGCGAACCCGCCCACCGCAACGGCGAGCCCGCCGCGTCGCGCCGCCTCCATCCGGTCGAGCCATGCCTGCGCGGACAGCCATACCGCGAGCGAGAGCACCAGGCGCTGGTAACGCTTCGAGGCCACCGCGCGCCGCGCCCTGCGGCTAGCGGCGCCGCGCAGCCTGGCGCATTGTTCGCCGAACGCGGCGAGCGCGACGGGTTCCCCGGACTCCGCCCGCAGAAACGGCAGCGTTTCCATCATGAACACGTCCCAGTCGCGCGCCGGGCCCAGCGACGCCGCGAGCCATTTGAGCTCGGCGACGAGCGGGGCGCACGCCGCTTCGGGCAGGGACGGCGCGAACACGTCGAACGCCGAGCGCAGCCGCCGCAGCGCGACCCGCATCTGGTGCAGATATTCGGGTCGGCGTCCTGCGTCCTGCAGCATGCCGCGCTCGTTGGCCTGCAGGTGCGCAAGGCTCGCCCACATCACGGCCTCGAGGGCGTCGCTGACCGTCATCCCGGCGGAAAGCAGCGCCGGCCGCGCCTTGACCGGCTCGGGGCACTCGCCGCGCGCCAGCGCGAAACCGCGCTCCGCCTTGGACCGGTTCTCGACCGCGAGCGGCACCGCGTCGAGGAGCTTCAGCGCAAGTTCGTAGAGGTGCCATGCCGCGCCCTTCCTGAGCTCGAGCTCGAGCTCGCTGACGGGAGCGGCGCGATCCCCGCTCCTGATCTCACCGCGGTCCAGGGCGGCCTCCACCACGACTTCGGGGCCGAGGTCGAGGATGCGGCTGCTGCGGGTGAACTCGGTGACGAAGACGGGCTTCAGATGCGAACGCAGGCGGGGCGAGGCGAAGATGCCGGCAAGATCCCCGTCCCGGACCCGGTCAAAGTCGGGAAGCGGGCCGGCGATCTCGGACTCCAGTTCCCTTCTCCGGTGCAGGCCGGCCCGGGCACTGCCTGCGCTTTTTACCGTCTGCAGCCAGCGCCCGCCTGCACGCCGCAGCCTGAGCGTGACGCCCTGCCGCCAGAGGTCCAGTTCCGGAGTATCGAAATAGACGCTGTAGAGCTTCCTCGCGAGCGGCCGCGGGCGGCCGCGCAGCAGGGGGTGCGCCCCCAGCTTCCCGGCGGCGCCGGGGGGAACGGCGAGCTTGAGCTCGACTTCGGTTACGGGAGAGTGTCCGGACATGGCAACGCGCGTCCCGAGCGGGCAGGGCATCTTAAGCTGAAGCCGCGCCCCGGGCAAAGAACGGCCCGGCGCGGCGCCGTTCAGGGCGAGCGGCGGAACGCCAGAATCTCGAGCAGCGCCTCCTGCGCGCTCACTGCCGTGCCGGAGTGCGGCGACTTCGGATGGTACCGCCCATCCTGGTCCATCTCCCATGCCTGGCAGCCGTCTTCGAGGTAGGGCCTGAGCCCTTCGTGGAGGACGCGTTTCTTGAGCCTGGGATCGAGCACGGGAAAGCAGATTTCCACGCGCCGGAAGAAATTGCGGTCCATCCAGTCGGCGCTCGAAAGATACACGTCCTCCGCCCCGTCGTTGTGGAAGTGGAAGATGCGCGAGTGTTCCAGGAAGCGGCCGACAATGGAGCGCACGCGGATGTTCTCCGACACCCCGGGGATGCCGGGTTTCAACGCGCATACGCCGCGCACGATGAGATCGATTTCGACCCCCGCCTTCGAGGCCTCGTAGAGCGCGGCGATGGTCTGGGGCTCGAGCAGCGCGTTCATCTTGGCGATGATGCGGCCTTGTTTCCCGTCCCGGGCGTGCTGGGTCTCGTTCTGTATCGCGCGCAGGATCTGCCGGTGCAGCGTGAAAGGCGCCTGCCACAGGTGCTTCAGCCTGATCGCGCGGCCGAGGCCGGTCAGCTGGATGAACACGTCGCTGACGTCGGCGCCGATCTCCTCGTTGCACGTGAACAGCCCGAAGTCGGTGTAGAGCTCGGTGGTGCGCGGGTGGTAGTTGCCGGTCGAAAGGTGCACGTAGCGCCTGAGGCGGTCCTCCTCGCGTCGCACCACCATCAGCATCTTGGCGTGAGTCTTGTGGCCGACCACCCCGTAAACCACGTGCGCGCCGACTTCCTCCAGCCGCTGCGCCCAGTTGATGTTGGCCTCCTCGTCGAAGCGCGCGAACAGCTCGAGCACGACCGTGACTTCCTTGCCGCTGCGCGCCGCGCCGATCAGGATCTCCATCAACTCCGATTCCGCCCCGGTGCGATAGACCGTCATCTTGATCGCAACCACCGCCGGGTCGCGCGCCGCCTGCTCGAGAAACGCGATGACCGGCCGGAACGGCTGGAACGGGTGGTGCAGGAGGATGTCGCCGTCGCGGATGGCGTCGAACAGGTTCCCCGGCTGCTCCAGCCGCGCCGGCAGCCCGGGGCGGAAGGCCGGGAACTTGAGCTCCGGGCGGTTCACCCCGTCCGGCACGCTCATCAGCCGCACCAGGTTGACCGGCCCGTCCACGCGGTAGAGGTCGTCCTCGCCGAGGCTGAACTGCGCGAGCAGGAAGTCCGATATCTGCGGCGGGCAGTTGTCGGCGACTTCCAGCCGCACCTCGTCCCCGAAGTGACGGTGCGGCAGCTCACCGCGCAGCGCGCTGCGCAGGTCCTTCACTTCCTCCTCGTCCACGAAGAGGTCGCTGTTTCTCGTGACGCGGAACTGATGGCAGTCCTCCACCTTCATGCCCGCGAACAGCTCCGCAACGTGCTCGTGCAGGATCGAGGACAGGAACACGAAATCGTACTCCGCCCCCGAAATTTCCTTCGGCAGCCGGATCACGCGCGGCAGCACGCGCGGAGCCTGCACGATGGCGATGCCCGAGTTGCGGCCGAACGCGTCCTTGCCCTCGAGCTCGACCGCGAAGTTGAGGCTCTTATTGAGCACGCGCGGGAAGGGGTGCGCCGGATCGAGCCCGATCGGCGTCAGCACCGGCATCACTTCGCGGAGGAAATAGGCCTTGATCCACTCGGCCTGCGCCGGCGTGAAATCGCAGCGGCGGAGGAAGCGGACGCCTTCCTTCACGAGCCCGGGCAGGATTTCCTCGTTGAACAGCCGATACTGCAGCGCCACCAGCTCGTGCGCGCCGTGGGCGACCTGCCGGAACACCTGGTCGGCGCGCATGTGGTCCGGTCCGACCGCCGGCGAGCCCGCCTCGATCTCCGCCTTGAGGCCCGAGACCCGGATCTCGAAGAACTCGTCGAGGTTGCTGCTGACGATGCACAGGAACCGCAGCCGCTCGAGCAGCGGCGTCGCGGGGTTCTCCGCCTGCGCCAGCACGCGCCGGTTGAACGCGAGCTGGCCGAGCTCGCGGTTGAGGTACAGCTCCGGGACTTCGCGTGGCTTGTTCATCGCGCCGGCGCCGCCAGGCGTTTATCGGACTCTGGGCCGGCCAACTCCTCAGGCCGTGGCCCTGTCAACAATGTCGTGCGTAAGGAGGGGTTATTTCCGGGCTGGCGGAACGTAGCCGGCGGCCGTGTCCGCGCCGCCGCCGAAAAAATGCCGCTCCATCTGCTGCGCGAGATACTCGCGCGCTTTCCGGTCCGCAAGGTTGAGGCGGTTTTCATTGACCAGCATCTTCTGGTGTTCCAGCCATTGCCTCCATGCCTGCTTCGAGACATGGTCGAAGATGCGCTGGCCGAGCTCGCCGGGATAGGGCGGAAAATCAAGCCCTTCCGCTTCGCGCCCGAGCTTTATGCACTGCACCATCCGGGGCATGACCGGGATTCCAGAATAGCGTACCTGTGTTGCGGAAATATTACGGCGCCCGCTTCCTCAAGTAAACCGCAGCTCCCTGTTGGGGTTTTGCAGGCGGGAGGCCACGATCAGCATGGGGTGGTCGGCCCGCGGCTTCTCCAGGTAATAGCCCTGCACGCAGTCCACCTCGAAATCCTTCAGCATGCCGAGCGTTTCCTCGTCCTCCACGCACTCGGCAATCGTGGTCTTGTGCAGTCCCCGCGCCACCGTCACCATCGCCTTCACAAAGAGCTGGTTGTCGTGCTCGTTCGGGAGGTTCCTGATGAACAGGCCGTCAATCTTCACCGAATCCACCTGCAGGTGCTTGAGGTAGGCGAAGGAGGAAAAGCCGGTGCCGAAATCGTCGAGGCTCACGCCGCAGCCGGTCTGGTGCAGCGCCTCGATGAAGCGCTGCGCCTCGTGCAGGTCGGAGACCGCGGAAGTCTCCGTGAGCTCGATGATGAGCCGCCGCGGCGCCACCCCGCAGCGCTTGAGCTCGCCGGCGATGAACTGGGGCAGCGTCGGCTCGTCGAAGGAGCGCCCGGAGATATTGACCGCCAGGCCGGGAAGGGTCTTGACCTCGGCCAGCATCTGGATTGATTCGCGCAGCACCCAGCGGTCAATGTCGAGGATCTTGCCAGACTTCTCCGCCACCGGGATGAACTGTCCGGGCGTCAGCAGCCTCAAGGGGTCGTCCTTGTCACGCATGCGCACCAGCACCTCGAAATGCGTGAGCGCGCGCCCGGCGGTCGAGTACACCCCCTGGAACTGCAGGTCCATCAGGTTGTTTTCCAGCGCGTGCAGGATGCGGTCATTCCACGACATGCGCTTCACCATCTGGAACGAGGTGTCAATGTCGCTGCGATAGATGCGCCAGACGTTCTTGCCGACCTCCTTCGCCTGGTACATCGCGGTGTCGGCACGCGCGATGAGATCCTCGGCGTTGCCGGCGTGGTCCGGGTAGACCGCGATGCCGAGCGAGCTGGTGAGCCGCAGGCTCTGGCCCTCGAACTGGAAGCGCACCTGCGCGATCGAGTGTGTCATGCGGTCGGCGAGCACGCGCAGCATCTCCTCGGAGATGTCCGGCACGAGGATCGCGAACTCGTCGCCCCCTAGCCGTGCAAAGATCTCGTTGCGCCGCACCTGGCCGGCGACCTCGCCCGCGACGCGGATCAGCATCGCGTCCCCCGCGCGGTGGCCGAAGGTGTCGTTGATATACTTGAAGTCGTCCAGGTCGAAGAACAGCAGCGCCACCCGCGAGCCGTGGCGGCCGGCGTCGGCGATCATGCGCGCGAGCTCCTCGTTGAAGCGGTGCCGGTTGTAGAGCCCGGTCAGCGCGTCGCGCTCGGCAAGGTAGATCAGCTGGTCCGCCGTCTGGCGCTCGTGCGTGACGTCCTCGAACAGCCACAGATGGCCGACCGGCCGGCCATAGACGTCCTCGACCGAGTGCGCCTGCTGGGTGACGAGCCGGCCGTCCGCCATCTGGATTTCCAGCGTCCCCAGGATCTCGCCCTCGCGCGGCAGGCTGAGGATTCTCCGCACCTGCTCCTCGGGCCGGGCCAGCACCGAGGCCGAGGTCGCGAGCACGTCCTGCGGGCTGCGGCCGATCAGGCGCGTGCCCGGCGCGATCAGCCAGATCCGGGTGAACGCGGGGTTGCTGTACACCACCTTGTTGTCGTGGGACACGAAAAGGATGCCGGTGTCCATCGCCGCGAGCAGCGCGGAGAGCCGCGCGTGCTCGTCCTGCGCGCGCGTCAGGTAATCCTGCTGCACCGTCTGCGACTCGCGCAACTCGGCTACCGTGGATTCCAGCCGCTGCTCGGCTTCCTTGCGCTGAGTGATGTCGCGGATGCTGATGCGGATGCCGAGGTAGCCGCCGCGCCCGTCGTAGATCGGCCGCCAGTCGGCGGCGGCCCAGAATTCCGAGCCGTCCTTGCGCCGCGCGCGAAACTCGTAGTCCCGCCCGCTGTTCCCCCTCAGCGCGCGGCGCACCTGCCGCACCGTGCGTGCGGCGTCGCCCTCGCTGATGAACGGCGCCGGGAAATTCGGGGTGGCGAGGCACTCCTCGGGCGTGTAGCCGAACATGTCGAGCACGCGCGGGTTGATCCAGATGAGGTTGCCCTCGGGGCTGATCCACAGCTCGCAGTCGTAGCTGTAATCGGCGATGGCCGTGAATTTGGCCTCGCTCTCGGCGAGCGCCCGGATGCGTCCCTGCAGCGCCGCGGCCATGGCGTTGAAGGCGCGGGTGAGCCTGCCGACCTCGTCCCCGCCCTCCACCGGCAGGCGCACGTCGAGATCGCCGGCCGTGAGGCTCTCGCTCGCCCTGGTGAGCTCGCTGAGGCTGCGGGTGAGCCAGTAGGAGAGCGCGATCATCGAGACGAGGGAGAGGATCAGCGCGAACGCCCCGATCAGCAGGTTGTCGCGTATCAGCTCGGCGCGGACGGTCTGCATGAACGCGGTGGAGAGCCCGAAGCGCAGGCTCCCGAGCCTCTCGCCGCGCGCGGTGATCCCGGTTTCCGCGTCGAACCGCTCCTTGGCGATCACCGAGCGGTCGGTGACGGCACGGTCGGGCGCCGGCAGCGGGCGCCCCGCCTCCCAGCCGCTCGCGGCGACGAGCCTGCCCGCCGCGTCGAACAGCACCAGGTAGGAGATGCCGTCATCGCGCCGCACGCGTTCGAACACCATCGCAATGCTGGCGTAATCGCGGCGCGCGAGCGGCCCGAGGAGCGCGGCGGACAGCAGTTGCTTCTGCTCTTCGAGGTGCAGCCGCGCGCGCTCGGCGAGCTTCTCGTCCATCACGCGGATGGCGTTGCCGATCAGCAGTGCGAGCACCACCACCTGCACCAGCGCGCTCGCCAGCAGCAGGCGGGTGCGCAGCGAGAGCGAGATCGGCGCGGTCCGCATCGCGGTCGCCTTACAGGCGCTTCACCAGCACCACGGAGCGGCGCCGGTAGTTGTAGAGCACGCGCTTGCGGCGCGGCAGCGCGGCGGGACCTTTTTCCTCGAAGCCACGCTCGACGAACCAGTGCTCGGCGCGCGTGGTGAGCACGAACAAGCGCTTCAGCTTCATCCGGCGCCCCCGGCGCTCGATTTCCACGAGCAGGCGCTCGCCCGCCCCCTGGTTGCGGAAGTCCGGGTGCACCACTAGGCAGGCGAGCTCGCCGGCCGCCTCGTTCGCGAACGGGTAGAGCGCGGCGCAGGCGACGATGATGCGGTCGTGCTCGAGCACGATGAAGCGGCCGACCTCGCGCTCGAGCAGGTCGCGGTTGCGCCGCACCAGTGTGCCGTCGGCCTCGAGCGGCTCGATCAACTGGAGGATGCCGCCGATATCCTCTAGCCGCGCCGGGCGCAGCGTCTCGATGGGGTCGGGGGTGAGCATGGTGCCCACGCCCCTGCGGGTGAAGAGCTCGAGCAGCAGGCCGTCGTCAATGTGCCCGGAGACGAGGTGCGCGCGCTTC
>DAIDBG010000174.1 GCA_027310225.1 bacterium
CTTCTGGACGGCGTCATGCGCAGCGCGTTGCGGGCGGGCGGCTGATGCGCAAGAGGGGGGATGAGAACGCTACCGGCCGCAATTGTGCTTGAAACGCAGAGTTCTCCCGCTTATTTCTATCGCCGCGTATCGGCGTTCATCCCGTTCCAATGAACTCCGCCAGCTCCTCATGATTGACGGTCCGCGATACGCCTGGTAGACCGACATTGGAACGGGATTCATCGGCGGCTGATCTGTTGCGAGCTACGCGCCCAGCTTTGCTTTCAGCGCATCCGGTGTCAGAACCGGCACGCGCGACTTGCCCCCCAGCGTGAGCAGATCCTCGTCGCCGGTCACCAGGGCGTCCGCCTTGGCCGCATAGGCCAGTTGCAGGAATTTCCGGTCGTCGGGATCGCGGCATTCCGGGACCCGCACGGACGCGCGGGCCCCGCGCACGGCTTCCGCGTGCTCCATGTAGTGCGCGAGCACGTTCTTGGTTTCCTCTTCGGAAAGCTTGAGCTTCGGGTAGGCGAGGACGCGCACCAGCTCGGCGAGCGTTTCCGCGGAAACGAGGGGAACGACGCGCCCGGCCGCCCACGCCTCCCGCAGCCAGGCGAGCCGCCCCTCGCGGAACACGAGGGCCGACACCGCGACGTTGGTGTCGAGCACGATGCGCCGCGGGCGGGCTACCTCCGCTTTCTCGCCCACCGCACCGCGCCTTCGATGTCCTTCTCGGTGATGCCGAGCGACTCGACCTTGCGCCAGACGCCGTCGAGGCTTGTCACCTTCGCCGGCACCAGCACGATGCGGCCTTTCTCGGCGCCCACCTCGAAGTAGCGCGCGCCCGGGAATTGCCCGACCACCGCCTTGGGCAGGGTGAGCTGGTTCTTGGAGGTCAGCTTGGCGAGCACGACTGTATTCCTTTTAGTAAGAAATCCTTATTATGCGCCAAGTTTGGCAGAAAACGCCCGGTTGTGGACGCGAGACAAGCGCCTCGCCGCGGTTGCCGAAGACCTGAAACTCGCCCCGCGGAACAAGCCTGAGAATCCGCACGCCGCGGAACTCCTGCAGCACAAGCAGCGCCCGGTCTCCGGCGCTCTTTGATCAACGATCGAGAATCGCCGTCACTCCCATGCCTCCCGCGGTGCAGATGGAGATCAGGCCGCGCCCGCTGCCGCGCTGCGCCAGCTGTTTCGCGAGCGTTGCCACGATGCGGGCGCCGGTGGCCGCGAACGGATGGCCCAGCGCGACGCTGCCGCCCACGGGATTGAGCTTGCCGCGGTCAATCGGGCCGAGCGGCGCCTTGCGGGCGAGCTTCACGCGGCAGTATTCCGCCGATTCCCAGGCTTTCAGGGTGCACAGCACCTGCGCCGCGAACGCCTCGTGAATCTCGTAGATGTCGAAGTCCTGCAGCGCGAGGCCCGCGCGGTCGAGCATGGCCGGCACCGCGTAGGCGGGAGCCATGAGCAGCCCTTCGCGCGGACCCGCGAGACCGGCGAAGTCCACCGCCGCGACCGCCGACTGCGTGATGCAGGCCTGGATCGGCAGCCCGCGCGAGCGCGCCCAGTCTTCAGACGCAAGCAGCACACACGCGGCGCCGTCGGTGAGCGGCGTGCTGTTGCCGGCGGTGAGCGTGCCACCCGGGCCGCGGTCGAAGACGGGCTTCAACGCCGCGAGCTTCTCCCGACTCGCGTCCGGCCGCACGTTGTTGTCCCGGGCCAGCCCGCCGAATTGCGTCACGAGCTCGTCGTAGAAGCCGCTGCTCCACGCGGCGGCCGCCTTCATGTGGCTCGCGTGAGCGAGCTCGTCCTGCTCCGCACGTCCGATCCGCCATTCCTTCGCCATGAGCTCGCAGTGCTCGCCCATGGACAGCCCGGTGCGCGCCTCGGCCACTCCGGGCACGGAGGGCTTCAGGTGGCGCGGGCGCAGGCGCAGCCACGGCCGCAGACGCTCGCCGAGGGTCCTGCCGCGGGCGCTTTCGAGCACGATCTGCTGCAGTCCCCGGCCGTACATCACGGGCACGTCGCTCGCGGTATCGGTGCCGCCGGCGATGGCGCAGTCAATCTCCCCGAGCGCGATGCGGCGGGCGAGCTGAACGACCGTGGTGAGGCTCGTGCCGCAGGCGCGCTGCACATCGTAGGCCGGCGTGCGGGGATCGAGCCCGCTGCCGAGCGCGGCCTCGCGCGCCAGGTTCCAGTCGCGCGCGTGCTTGATGACAGCGCCCGCCGCCACCTCGCCGAGGAGCGCGCCGCGCAGATCGAACTTGTCCACGAGGGCTTTCATCGCGGCGGTAAGCATGTCCTGGTTGCCGAGCGTAGCGTAGGCGGTGTTGCTGCGTGCGAACGGGGTGCGCACGCCGCCGACGATGACTGCGCGACGGACGGGATGGTTCATGCGGGCCTCCTGATGCGGTGCTTCCTGGGGAACCGCGGGTGGGAAACCTCGGGACCACGGTTTTGCGCTACGCTTTTCCGCGGGCGATGGAGAGCGTGTCGCGCAGGTGTCCGCGGCTGATGGCGCTCCACCAGCGGGTAAGGGACCGCCCGCGCATCGCCGCGTATCTCGCGTCCGGGCGTCGCATCCCGTTCAACCAACACGGGATCTTCCGGCACTATCCCGAGCTGGACGGGAAGTAGAAACTCGATTCGTCCGTTCTCGCCGCCGGGCGGGCGCCGGCTCACATTCCCAGTATTCGCCCGATCTCCGCAATGTAGCGACTCACTTCCATCCCCTCGGCCACGGCGGTGTCCAGCGCGTCGTCGAAGCCTTCCCGAATGCCGTGCAGCGCATCCCTCACCCAGTGGTGCCTGCGCACGGGAGACCGCAGCACGTTCTTGAGCGTCTCCACCTCGTCCCGCAGGCGCTGAACGTCCGCCGAGCCGCCCCGGATCTTCTCCAGGTCCCGCTCGAGCGCTTCGATGAGCCGGGCGACCTTCTCGAGGTCGATTTTCCGGGGGGCGTCCTCTTTCCGTTTTCTGGCCACGCGATACCTCCTGTGTGTCCGTGGTGCCATTTTCGCACCAGGACCGGTGACGAGAACGGCAGGCGTGACTTCCTCCCGTTACCCGTCACGCCTTATCAAGCCTCCGGTCCGGCGTACTTTCCGGCGGTGTCCGGGAACAGGTTCTTCACGATCTTGAACTTGGTGACGTCCACCGTGCCGTCCATGTGCAGGAACATGGAGGCGTCGCGGTAGAGCTTCTCGATGCCGAAATCGAGCATGGTGCCGTTGCCGCCGTGCAGCTCCATCGCGTGCTTGCACACTTCCAGCACCGCCTCGGAGGCGTAAAGCTTCACCATGTTGCACAGCACCTCGGCCTCGGGCGAGTTCTCGTCCACGGCGCGCGAGGCCTCACGCAGCAGCCCGCGCACAGCGCAGATCTTGGTCGCCATCTCGGCGACCCGGATCGCGGTGGCCTGGTGCTTGATGAGGATGCGGCCGCCCTGCACGTAGTTCTGGACGTACTTGGCCGTCTCCTCGAACGCCCGCACCGCGACGCCGAGGTTCTTCGAGCCCTGGATGATCTTGCCGGGACGGAAATAGACCCCCGCCCGGGAGAGCGCGGTGCCCTCCACCAGCAGGTGGTCCTTCGGCAGCTCCATGTCCTCGAACACCATTTCGCCGTTGTTCATGAAGCGCCCGCCGAGGGTCTCGTTGCAGCGCATTACGGAGAAGCCCTTAGTGCCGCGCGGGACGAGGAAGCTCGAGGTGCCCTGCAGGATGCCGGCCTTGGGATTGGTGTTGGCGTACACGACGTAGAGCTTGGCGTCGTAGCCGTTGCTGATGAACTGCTTGCGGCCGTTGATCACCCAGCGATCGCCCTTCAGCACGGCCCGGGTGTTCATCGCCGCTTCCGGCACGTTGTAGGGGAGCCACCGGTCGGAGGCGCCGCGCGGCTCGGTCAGGCAGTGCGCGAGCAGGAAGGTCGGGTCCTTCACCACCTCCGGAAACCATTTCTCCTGGAGATGGCGCGGCGCGACGTTGCGCAGCAGCACCGAGACCTTCCAGATCTGCACCATCTTGTCCGAGAGCCCGCAATCGCCGCGCGAGATCTCCTCCGAGATGACCGCGAAGGTCTGGACCTCGGTCTTGGGATCGATCGGCGTGCCGCCGAACTCCTCCGGCACGCCGGGCGTGCGGATGCCGATCTCGTCGGCCACCTCCAGGATCCTGCGCGGCAGCCGGTCCTCCGGCGTCATCTTCCATTCCTGCTGCCAGTTCTGGCGCGTGAAGGGAATGACGTGCTCGTTCACGA
The DNA here is from genome assembly GCA_027310225.1 of bacterium. Lineage (GTDB taxonomy): Bacteria > Pseudomonadota > Gammaproteobacteria > Burkholderiales > SG8-41 > SG8-41. The sequence continues at coordinate 4,236 of DAIDBG010000174.1, forward strand.
ATTTGCGGGTGACGTCCCGCATCATGCGCGTCTCTTCGGGCAGGCCGCGCTCGACCATTTCATCCAACAGCATGTGGACTTTCCTCTCCAGAATGGGTGACGAAGCGAAGGACGCCACCTTAGAAAAAACGGTCGTGATCGTCAAGCAATGCAGCGCATTGGTTGGAACCGGGGACCGATTGGTTCATTTCTCGCGCCGTACGGAAAAAAGGGCGGCCGCGACCGCCCTTTTCTTCTCACCGGTCACCGCTCACTGGTCACCGGTCGTGCGCGATCTTCGGGTCAGTTGGCCGTCAACCCGAGCGACCTCACCAGCTTCTCGTTCTGGACCATCGAGTCCTGCACAACCTTGCGGAACTCCGCTGGTCTCCGGACGACGATCTCGGTGGCCTGGAAGGCCATGCCTTTCTTCACCTCGGGCGTAGCCATGGCCTTCACCACCGCCGCCCGCAGCTTGTCGTTGATCGCCTTCGGCGTGCCCTTCGGCAGGAAGAAGCCCATCCACCCGCTATAGTCGAATCCCGGCAGGGTGTCGGCGATCGGTGGGATGCCGGGAAGCAGCGGTGTGGCCCTGGGCAGGGTTTGGGCGATCGCGCGCAGCCGCCCCGCCTTGACCTGCGACATCGCCGCCGGGGCGGGTATCAGCGTCCACTGCGACTCGCCCGCCACGACCGAGGCGACCGAGGGCCCGCCGCCCTTGTAGGGCACGTGCAGCGACTCGAACTTGCCGGCTTGCTTGAAGTACTCCCCGGAAAGATGGCTCTGTGAGCCGGCGCCGGCGGAGGCCATGTTGAACGGGGTCTTTCCGCTCTTGGCGTAAGCGATGAGATCCTTCACCGACTTGATCGGCAGCGAAGGATTGACTACCAGCACGTTGAGCGTCTCCGCGTATTGCACCACGAAGTCGTAGTCCTTCGACGGATCGAAGGCGGCGTTCTTCTGGAGCAGTCTTGCGATGGTCGAGGCCGCCGTGGTCGCGCTGATCAGCGTGTAGCCGTCGGGGGCGGCGGCCTTGGCGATCTCCATGGCGATGATGCCGGCCGCGCCGGCGCGGTTGTCCATCACGACCTGCTGGCCGATCACCTCGGAGAGCCCGTTGCCGACGATGCGGCTCAGGGTGTCCACCGCGCTGCCGGGCGCGTTCGGCACGATCAATCGTATCGGCCGGTTAGGATAGTCCTTCGCGGCGCCTTGCGCGGCGACCGGCGCCGAAACGAGCAGCGCCGACGCCGCCACGGCGAGCGAAACCAGCATGCGACTTCTCATAGTTCCTCCTGTTGTTGTGTTCAAGGGAAAGAATGAAGAGCGAAAATCTGCTTTCTCCGATATCAAAACCCGTGCCCGCGGCCTTGTCAAGCGAAAATCGGTCCGAGGGTGATTCCCGGCGGGTTCCCGGCGCGTTGCGGGCTTGCCGGACCGAGTCCGCATTACGGCAAAATGTCGTTTGATGCCATAGGGATGGGCGCGCGCGGGGTGCGATAATATATCTCGCGCGTCGCTGAGGACGTTCCCGAGCACCGCTTCCCGTGCCGTGTGCCCCGGCCCCGCCTCGCGCGTTGCGCATCACCCGTCACCGATAACCTGCCACGAGGAAGCAGCATGGACGAGAAGAGGAGCGCGGCCGCCGGGGCCGCAAAGGTATCGCAGCCCCGCGACTGCCGGCTGATCGTCGAGAAGGACGTGCAGATTCCGATGCGCGACGGCACGATCCTCTACGCCGACGTGTTCCGGCCCGACATCGGCGAGAAGGTCCCGGTGATCCTCAACACCAGCGTCTATCAAAAGGACAAGCTGTGGGTGCCGCCGCCCGACCTCGAGGAGGCGCCCAACCCGTACATGAACTGGGAGACGGTGAATCCCCTGTGGTGGTGCCCGCGCGGCTACGCCTGCGTGCGCGTGGACTCGCGCGGCTCGGGGAAGTCGCCGGGCAGGTCCGAGCCGAGCTCGTACCAGGAGGGGCTCGACACCTACGACGCAATTGAGTGGATCGCCAGGCGACCGTGGTGCTCGGGAAGCGTCGGCATGGCGGGCATCTCGTACCACGCGGCCTCGCAGTGGCGCGCGGCGAACCTGCAGCCGCCTTCGTTGAAGGCGATCATGCCGTGGGAGGGGCGCGCCGACCAGTACCGCGACCAGGCCTACCACGGCGGCATCTTCGCGCTCGGCTTCATCGGCAACTGGTGGCTCACGCACACGGCGCACCACCTGATCGGCCGCCCGCGCGGCTACAACCCGGACGCCTTCCACAACGACCTCATCTGGAACTACCTGAGGAACGACCTCGATTCCGAGTGGTGGCGCCTGTCGAGCGCGCGCTGGGACCGGATCACGGTGCCGCTCTACAGCGTCGGCAACTGGGGCGGCTTCTCGATGCACCTGCGCGGCAATACCGAGGCCTACCTGTGCGCGGCTTCCAGGCACAAGAAGCTGCGCATCCACACCGGCACGCACTTCCATCCCTTCCACTCGGAGGAGGGGCGCATGGACCAGTTGCGCTGGTTCGACTACTGGCTGAAGGGCATTGATACCGGCATCCTGGACGAGCCGCCGGTGAAGCTCGAGATTCGCACCGGCGGCAGCCAGAAGCCCTATCCATTCCGCTTCGAGAACGAGTGGCCGCTCGCACGCACGCAGTGGACGAAGTTCTACCTCCGCATCGACCACGAGCCCTCGGCCGACGAGCACGCAGCGGAGGGGCAGCTCGTCGCGACGCCCCCACAGAAGGCCGGGAAGCTTACCTATCCGGCGAGCGGGACGACCCGCGCGGGCGTTGCCTCCGGCTCATCGCTTTCGACAACGCACGGCGGCGGCGGGCGGTTGGGCGTCTCGTTTGAGATCCCGCCGATGGAGAAGGCGACCGAGATCACGGGGCCGCTCATGATGAACCTGTGGGTGTCGAGCACGACGGAGGACATGGACGTCTTCGTCACGCTGCGCAATGTCGGCCCCGACGGCAAGGACGTGTGGGAGGTCGGGCAGCACGGCCAGCCGGTGCCGCTCACCAAGGGGTGGCTCCGCGCCTCGCACCGCAAGCTCGATCCGGAAAAGTCGCTTCCGTACCGCCCTTATCACCCGCACAACGAGCGGCGCTGGCTGAATCCGGGCGAGCCGGTCGAGTGCCAGATCGAGATCTGGCCGACCTGCATCGTGCTGGCGAAGGG
>DAIDBG010000199.1 GCA_027310225.1 bacterium
CAAGCGAGCCCGGCACCCGGACGGTGGCGAGGTGCAGGCTCCTGAACAGCCGGTCTATCAACTGCGCGCGCTCGACGAGATACCCCATGAACACGAACAGCGGCACCGCGGTCAGCACGTCGTTCGTCATGACGCCGTAGGCGCCGCGCTGCACCACCAGGTCGAGCACCTGCCTGACCGCGAGCTGCGGGTCCACGCTGCGATAGGCGAGCCAGGCGAAAAATACGCCCAGGCCCATCAGCGTGAACGCGGTGGGAAAGCCGAGCATGATCGCCACCACGATCAACGCCAGCATGATGAGGCCGAGATTGCCGTTGGTGAGATTGGTCCACGGCGTGAAAATCACGACCGCGGCGACGATCACCGCCATCAGGGAGAAGCCGAACCACAGTTCCTTGCGCAATTTCATCGGCCGTTACCGATCCGGGAGATTGACAGAAGGCTCACGCCCTCTTGAGCGATCCATCTACTTCCCCGGTTCCCTGTGGACGACCAGCTCGTCGAGCTTCTGGATATCCTCGTCCTTGACGTGCACCATTTCCTTGAGCTTGTCCACGTCCACTTCCTCGACGTCTTCCTCGCGCGAGGGCCACGCGCCCTGCTTGAGGCAGATCACGCAGCGCACGATCTCGACCACGCCCTGCACCAGGATGAACGCCCCGGCGACGGGGATGACGGTCTTGAACGGATAGATCGGCGGCCCCTCGGAAGTGACGGTCGAATGCTCGTTGATCGCCCAGGACTCGGCTGCATAGTAGTAGCCGGCGAAGACCAGCGCGACCACCCCGGGTATGAAGAACGCGATATAGAGCACGAGGTCAATCGTCGCCTGCGTGCGCGGCGTGAAGAACCCGTACAGCACGTCGCCGCGCACGTGGCCGTTCTTCGCCAGCGTGTAGGCGCCGGCCATCATGAACAGGGTGCCGTACAACATGATCATGGCGTCAAAGGCCCACGCGTGGGGGCTGTCCAGAAGATAACGCGAGAACACCTCCCACGTGATCAACAGAGTGAGTCCCACGATCAGCCAGGAGAAAGCGTGGCCGACCCAGGTGCTCACCTTGTCAACGAACAAAAGCAGCTTCTGCATGGCTCATTCCCCGACTGCGGCACCGGGATCCGGCGCGCCTATCCCCCCACGCCCGCCGCGTTCCCGCGCCGCAAAAAAAACACCATCCGGCGCCGCCGGATGGTGTCGTGCCGCGCTGCCGTTCTTCACGCCTTCTTCTTGGGCGCCGCCGGCTTCTTCCCGAAGTAATAATTGTAAGCCATCTCGCGCCGGACGTTGGTGTCGAGATCCCATTTCACCGCGCGCTCGGCGTACTGGCGCTGTGATGCGGCGACCTCGACGAACAGCGCGTTGTCCTTTCTCTTTGCCAGGACCTGGTCGAAGATCTGGAGCTGCCTCTGGAGCACCGAGGCCGGCGTCTTGTACACGCGCACCTTGTCCTTCACTTGCAGCTCGATATAGTCCTTCGAGTAGCGGTCAATCGCCTTCCACGACATGTCGGTCGAGGCCGCTTCCACCGCATTCTCGATGATCGCCCTGATCTTGGCCGGGAGCGCGTCGAACTTGGTCTTGTTGAACATGATCTCGAACTGCTCGGCGTTCTGGTGGAAGCTTTGCAGCATGTACACCTTGGCAACGTCGGGGAAGCCGAGAATGCGGTCCGACGAGGCATTGTTGAACTCGGCCGCATCGAGCAGCCCGCGGTCCATCGCCGGCACGATCTCGCCGCCGGGCAGGGCGTTCACCGCCGCCCCCAGCCCCTGGAACAGGTCAATCGAGATGCCCACCGTGCGGAACTTAAGGCCCTTGAAATCTTCCACCTTGGTGATCGGCTTCTTGAACCAGCCGAGCGGCTGCGTCGGCATCGGCCCGTAGGGGAAGGACACGACGTTGGCGCCGATTGACTTGTAAACCTTCTCGAGCAGCTGCTTGCCGCCGCCGTACTTGTGCCATGAGAGCAGCATGTTGGCGTCCATGCCGAAGGCCGGGCTCGAGCCCCACAGCGCCAGCGCATTCTGCTTGCCATAGGAGTAAACGAGCACGCCGTGGCCGCCGTCCAGCGTGCCTTTCGAGACGGCATCGAGCAGGCCGAAGGCCGGCACCACGGCGCCCGCCGGCAGCACCTCGATCCGCAGGTCGCCGCCCGTCATGTCGTTCACCTTCTTGGCGAAGTCGAGCGCGTATTCATGAAAGATATCCTTGGCCGGCCACGTGCTTTGCCAACGGAACGTGGTCGGACCCTGCGCCTTGACGATCGCCGGGAAGCCGAGCGCCGCGCCGCCCGCCGCTGCGGCGGCGCCGGTCAAGAACTTGCGGCGGGTGGTGCTCGACTGCTGCGCTGGCGCATTTGTTTCCACGAGTTTCTTCAGCATTTTGTCCTCCGACGGTAGATTTAGATCAGGGGGCGTTCATCTTACTGGGAATCCGGCAGTAAAGCACCCGATGCCTATGCTGAAAAACCGGGATTTTATTATGTGGAATGCCTTACTACTTAGTGGCGATACTATACCTCGATACCCGCAAAATCAAGCTAATCGAAGGCCGTGGCGGAGCCCGGTCAGCGCACCGGCGCGGGAGCGGAGACGGGCGCCTGCGCAGCCGCGGGCACCTTGTACGGCTCGTGCGGCTCCCAACCGAGCGTCCACAGCAGCACGAAGAACCCGAACACGTAGGCAATCGCCACGTGCCAGCCGTGCCTGAGCCACGACCCCACCGACTTCGCCTCCGGATACATATTGGACAGGGCCACCCCGGCGCTCGAGCCGAACCAGATCATCGAGCCGCCGAAACCGACGGCGTAGGCCAGCACGCCCCAATCGTATCCGCCCTGCTTCAGCGCCAGCGCGGTGAGCGGGATGTTGTCGAACACCGAGGAGATGAAGCCCAGCCCCAGCGCGGTCTGCCACGAGGCGGCCGGCAGCCTTTCCACCGGCATGAGGGAGGCGCTGATCACGAGCGAGAGCAGGAAGATGCTGCCCTTGAACGCCCCCGGCACCAGCTTCCATTCCGGCTTGCGCAGCGGCGCGCACGCGAGGATCGCGACCCACACCGCGGCGCCGATGAACGGAAACGCGTCCGAGAGCTGCTTGAACCGGAGGTTGACCACCACGTTGGTGGCGATCGCCGCGACCAGGATAAAGGCCACGATCCCCACCCGCGCCCAGTCCACCGGGGCGTGGCGCGGCTCGTCCTTCATGATCGGGGCGTGGCGCTGCTGCTGCAGGGAGGCCGGGATGCCGAAGACCACCAGGGCCGCGGCGGCGGCTATGTACGCGTGCAGCACGTCGAGCGGGTTCACGCCGTCGAGCCACATCATGGTGGTCGTCGTGTCGCCCACGACGCTGCCCGCGCCGCCCGCGTTGGACGCGGCGACGATCGCGGCAAGGTAGCCGATGTGGACCTTGTGGCGGAACACGGTGGCGGCGATGGTGCCCCCGATCAGCGCCGCGGCGATGTTGTCCAGAAAACCGGACAGCACGAAGATCATCGCGAGCAGCGCGAACGCACCCTTCCAGTCGTCGGGCAGGAAGCGCGGCAGGACTTGGGGGATGCGGCTCTCCTCGAAGTGGCGCGAGAGCAGCGCGAAGCCGACCAGCAGGCCCAGCAGATTGGTGAGAATCACCCATTCGTCCTCCAGGTGCAGGAGCAGCCCCTGCAGGCCCGGACCGGCCTTGAAACCGGTGAACGCGAGCTGGTAGGCGGTGATCGCCGCGAGTCCGCTCAGCGCGACCTGCAGCGTATAGTGATGGAACACCGCCACCCCGATCAGCGTCAACGCGAACAGGAAGAAATCGAGCGGGATGCCGAGCAGCTCGGGGCCGGCGGAGGGAACCGCCGCGGCGGCGAAGGCCGGCGACGCGGCATACAGGCCGGCCGCGACGGCGAGCGCCGCGCGGGCCGCAGGACGCTTTGAACGGACGGCTGTCTCCAACCCCACCCCCTAGCCCCGATTATTCATGAACAGGATTCTCGTGCAGAGTCGCAAGACACTTCGTCACGCACGTATCGTCGGAGCATCCGGTGTTTGTGAATAATCGGGGTTAGGCAAAATCGCCTGCCAAAAAATAGGCAGGCGATTTTGCTTTCAGCAGCCTGTCGGCTATCCAAGTCCGACAGGCTGCTAGCGCAAAGGGCTGCATTCTAGCACCGCCACCGCACGCGCTGCGCGGCGGCGGAGCAGCCGTGCCGCCCCGGTTTCAGCGGCGCTGCGCCTTCGCCCCGGTTTTGGGCCCGTCCTCGCGCTCGGGCGGCAACGGGAAATCAGCCTGCGGATTGCCCGGCCAGCGCAGGTACTCGGTGCGCAGCCCCTTGGCCCCGACACTCACTTTGCGGGTCACGGTCCTGCCTTCGTAGGTGGCCGCGACCGAGTAGCGCCCCGCGGGCAGCTTCGCCAGGAAGAACGGTCCCTCGGCGAGGTGCTCGACGAGGATCTTGCCCGCGCCGTCCTTCACCACGACGTTGACATCGGCCAAGTAATTTCCCTCGACCAGCGTGAACACGAGCTTCAGGTTGAATTCCTTCTCGAGCGCCTGCAGCCGTTCCTGCGAATCCACGCCGATGCCGCCCGAGACGAACGCGACGGCCCCCTGAGACACGGCCTTTTCCTGTGCGAGAGACGGGACCGCCGTCCCCAGGGCCGCCAGGACCATTGCCGGGATGCACCACCTTTTCAACGCCCGCATTTCAGCCTCCTGTCTCGATGATCAACGCCGTGCGTCGTTCGGCGCCCGGCACGAGCCCCAACCCTCACGCCGGCAGAACGCTCTCGCCCGGCCGCCGGCCGCGCGCGGCTTCCGCCTGCTGGAGAAACTCCCCGAGCAGCGGCTCGCCGTCGAGCAGCCCGGGGTCGGCGGGATCGTGGAATTCGGGGTGCCACTGCACGCCGACGACGTAGCCCGGCCCCTTCCAGCGGATCGCCTCGGCCAGGCCGTCGGGCACCGACACCGCCTCCACCACGAGCTCCCTGCCCAGGACTTTGACCGCCTGATGATGGAGGCTGTTCACGCGTATCGCGCCGACGTTCGGATACAGGGCCGCGAGCCCGCTGCCGGCCACGAACGAGATCGAATGGTAGTGCTGGTCGTAGGCCTCGGGGTCGTGGTGGTCGAAACCCTTCTCGTGCTGCGAGGAAATGTCCTGGTAGAGCGCGCCTCCGAAGGCGACGTTGATGAGCTGCAGCCCGCGGCAGATGCCGAGCACCGGCTTGCCGTGGGAGACAAACTCCTGCAGCAGGTCAATCTCGTACAGGTCACGGCTGCGATCGCCCTCCCATTCCGCCTTGAGCGGCTGCTCGCCGTAGGTGAGCGGGCTCACGTCCGTCCCGCCCTGCAGCACCAGCCCGTCGAGCTCGGCGACGTAGTCTGCGATCCGGATGTTGCCGCGCCGGATCACGTCTCCGCTGGCGATGGAAGGGAGCATGAACACCAGGGCATCCGCCGTCATCAGCCAGTGCGCGACGGAAGCCTCGAGGTACTGCAGCGTCTTGCCCTTGAACCCGAACTCCGGCGGCACCCGGTGCAGGAAGCGCGGCGAAACCCCGATTTTCAGCGGCTTGCCCATGGTTCCCCGCGCCCGCCGGTGGCCTACGCGGAAACGGCGGTCTTGCCCATCCACCGCTCGCTCTGCATGCGCGCGACATCGTTGAGCGAGCCGCGCTCGCGGAAGACCTCCCGCAGCCACGCGGCATCGCTGCCGCCCGCCTTCACGCTCTCGGCGAGCTCCCCCAGTACGCCCGCGGAGCCGGGCTCGGAAGCGTGCGGCGAAATCAGTTGCAGCGTCTCCAGCACATCCTCCCGCAGCTTCGTGTGCTTCTGCGTGTAGGCGTCAATGAACGCGCCTTCCAGCCCGTAGCGGCACGCCTGGAAGCGGTTGTGGTTGTAGAGCATGTAAACCTCGCGCGAGGGCGGGAGCGGCCGCTCGGCCAGCGCGTAGCGGGCGAGCGCCTGCGCGTAAACCGCGAGCGCCGCGGCGCGCTCGACGGTGAGCGGCGTGTCGAACACCCGGATCTCGACCGTGCCGTACTCCGGCTTGGGGCGGATGTCCCAGTAGAAGTCCTTCATGCTCTCGACGATGCCGTAGCCGCGCATTTTTTCGAAGTAGCCGAGGAACTCGCTCCACGAGTGCACGAACGGCATCTGCCCCGACAGCGGGAAGGCGCTCACGGTGTTCAGCCGCGAGGACTGGTACGACGTGTCCTGCCCCTGCTGGAACGGCGAGGAAGCCGAGAGCGCGATGAAGTGCGGCACGTAGCGCGAGAGCAGGTGCGCGAGGTAGATCGCGGCATCGCCGCTCGGGCAGCCGAGGTGCACGTGCTGGCCGAAGATGGTGAACTGCTTGGCGAGATAGCCGTAAACCTCCAGCAGGTGCCTGAAGCGCTCGGTCGGATAGATGCGCCGGTCGCTCCAGTCGTGGAACGGGTGCGAGCCGCCGCCCGCGATCCGCAGGTTCAGCCGCTCGGCGGCCCGGGCCACCGCATCGCGCAGCTGCCGGAGCTCCCGCACCAGCGACTCGTGCGCGGCATGGATCGAGGTGTTCAGCTCCACCATGCTCTCGGTGATCTCCGGCTTGACCGCTCCCGGGGTTCCGTTCTTCTCGAGCATCCCGATCAGGTCCGCCGCGTCGCGCGCCAGGTTGTAATCGCGCGAGTTGAGGATCTGCAGCTCGAGCTCGACGCCCATCGAGCAGCCGGCCGACGGCCTGAATTCCATCGCCTGCTCGCTCATGCCTTCTCCTCCGCGGCCTCACCCGCGCGCCTGAACGCGAACTGCACGAGCACCGGGCCGAGGATCTGCAGGATCAGCACCGCGGACAGCACGATCGCGGCGAGCCTGGCTCCGAACTCGGGGTACAGGTTTCTCGTGTCCTGCACCATCGCGATCGCCAGCGCGGACATCGGCGTCAACGCCAGGCACAGCAGTCCCGCCGCGCCGCGCCGCACGCCGCTGAAATAGGTGAGGCTCATGACGCCGAGCGACTTGCCCGCGAAGCGCGCCAGCACGTAAACGAGCGCCAGCACGCCGCCCGTTCTCAGGTCGTCGAGCTGCGGGATCGCACCGCTCACGACGAACAGCACCACCACGAACACCTGCCCGATGGGGCCCGTGTCGAAGGGCATGAGGTCGTGACGCCGGTCGAGGTTCCTGGACAGCACCCCGAAAACGAGCAGCACCAACACGACCTGGAGCCCGAGCATGCGCGCGGCGCCGATCGTTGCCGCGATCAGGGCGAGCATCAGCACGAGGTGTCCGCGCCCGCTCTTGCCGAGCCGGCGCGCGAGCTGAATCGCAATGACCGCCGCGACGCACCCGAGGACCGCCGAGCCCGCCAGCAGGTACGCCGGGTGCAGCAGGACGGTGACGAGGTCCGCGCGATACTCGTGATGGATCCAGAACAGCAGCATGGTCGCGGTGACGTACGCGATCACGCTGTTCATCGCGGTCAGGTAGAGCGCCCGCTCGGTCACCTGCCCCTCCGATTTCAGGTCCTGCGCCACCACCATCACCACTGCGGGCGAGGTGGCGATCCCGATCGCAGCCGCGACCGCAGAGTAGAGCAGCCCGACGTCGAGCCAGGTGAGCACGAAGAAGACGAAGGCGAACGAGAGCGCGCTCTCGATCAGCCCGGTCGCCGCCAGCCACCGGTCGCGCCTGAGCCACGTGAAGTCGAGCCGGCGGCCGAGCTCGAACAGGATCAGCCCCAGCGCGATCTCGACGAAAATCCACGCCTCCCGGACGAGCTTCGCGTCGAGCAGGCCGGCCCCGCCCGCGCCAAGGCCGATCCCGGTCAGCACGTAGCCGACGATGCGCGGGGCGAACAGCACGCGCTTCGCGATCTCGCCGCCGATCAGGCCCGCGAGCAGCAGCAGGCCGAACAGCAGCAACGGGTTCGCTGTGAACGGGTATTGCGGCAGGAAGCTCATCATGGCTTGCGGTCGGGGTCGGGGCCGTCGTCATGCCTCCAGCATGGGTCTCGCCGGGCGCCGCCTCACGCTCCGGAGAGGCGCACGCGTGCGGGAAGCTCCCGCGATTATCGCGCGCGCGCCGCTAGAACGGCAACGAATAATCGGCGGCCTCGTCAACCGTGAGGTTTTCCGGCAGCGGGAACGCGCGCAGATCCTTGGTGATGGCCGCGCGCAGGAACGAGTCCACCCACCAGAACACGTCGTACTCGCGGATCGAACGGCGCAGCCGCCGCATGCGCGCCTGGCGCTCCCCGCGGTCCATGTGGTAGGCGCGATGGATCGCGTCCGCCACGCCCTCGATGTCGTACGGGTTCACCAGCAGCGCGCTTCTCCCGAGCTGCGCCGCAGCGCCGGCGAACTCCGACAGGATCAGCGCGCAGTCCTCCTCGATGCTGCAAGCGCAGTACTCCTTCGCCACCAGGTTCATCCCGTCCTTGAGCGGCGTGACGAGCGCGATGTCCGCCGCCCGGTAGTAGGCGAGCAGGTCGAGGCGCGAGAGGCTGCGATAGACGTACCACACCGGCACCCAGCCGCCGGGGTTGACGAAGCTGCCGTTGATCTTGCCCACCAGTTGCTCGATCTCGGTCTTGAGATCGCGGTATTGAGGAATGTCCTCACGGCTCGGGACGACCACCTGTATGAACGACACGCGCTCGCGCAGGCCGGGCCGGCGCGCGAGCAGGTTGTGGAACGCCTTCAGCCGCAGCGGGATGCCCTTGGTGTAATCGAGCCGGTCAATGCCGAGGATGAGCTTGCGGTTGGGCAGCAGCCGGTGCAGCTCGCGCGCGCGCTCGCCGACTTCGGCGGCGGCCGCCTGCCGCATGAACGCGTTGTAATCAATGCTGATCGGGAAGCTGCCCACGCGCAGCGTGCGCCCGAGGGCGGTGACGAGCAGCACCTGCCCGCGCCCCTCGACCTCCGCGCCCTTCACCAGCGCGCGCACGCATTGCACGAAGTTGCGCCGGTCGCGCGCGGTCTGGAAGCCGATCAGGTCGAACCGCAGCAGCGCCTCGATGAGCGACATGCGCCAGGGGAGCTTGAGGAACAGGTCGAGCGACGGGAACGGGATGTGGAGGAAGAACCCGATGCGCGAATCCACCCCCATGCCGCGCAGCTCCGTGGCGACGTTCATCAGGTGGTAGTCGTGCACCCAGATGAAATCGCCCGGCCCGCAGTTCTCGCGCACCACTTCCGCGAATCTGCGGTTCACCTCGCAATAGATCCGCCAGTAGGCGGGATCGAAGTTGCACAGCGACTGCAGGTCGTGGAACAGCGGCCAGACGATCTCGTTGGAAAACCCGAGATAAAAGTTCTCCACCTCCCCCGCGGTGAGCGGCACCGCCTTGAGCGCGTAGCCCGCGCCCGTGCCGACGGCGTCGAGCGCGGCGGCGAGCCCCTCGTCCTGCCCCGCCGCGCCGGTCCAGCCGATCCAGGTCCCGCCGCGATGCCGCAGCACCGGCAGCAGCGCCGTCACCAGCCCCCCGCCGCCCGGCTCCGCCCGCCAGCCGCCCGCCGCGTCCTGCCGGAAGCTGAATGGCAGCCGGTTCGAGACCACGACGAGACGCTCGTTGCGCTTCCGGCTCATGCCCGGGCCGCCCCCTCACGCCGCCGGTGCAGGTGGATGGTGCGCGTCGGATAGGCAAACTCGACGCCCTCGCGCGCGAAGCGCTCGAAAATGGCGAGATTGATCCCCTGGTGCAGGTCCATGTACGTGTTGTACTCGGGACTGAGGACGAAGTACACGATTTCGAAGACGAGGGCGGAGTCGCCGTACTGCTTGAAGTGGGCGCGGTCGAAGCGTGTGCGCCGCTGCACCTCCACGCTCTCGCGCAGCCACTGCGGGATGAGCCGCAGCTTTTCGGCCGGCGTGCGGTAGTTCACGCCGATGGTGAACTCCACGCGCCGTTCGGTCATGCGCTTGAAGTTGCGGATGCGGCTTTTCAGCAAGTCCGCGTTGGAGAGCACCAGCAGCTCGCCGTCGAGGCTGCGGATGCGGGTGGTCTTGATGCCCACGCGCTGCACTTCCCCGCGCAGGTCGTCCACCACGATGAAGTCGCCCACCACGAACGGCCGGTCGAGAACGATGGAAAGCGAGGCGAAGAGGTCGCCCAGGATGTTCTGCACCGCGAGCGCGACGGCCACGCCGCCGATGCCGAGCCCCGCCACCAGCGCGGTAATGTCGAAGCCCAGCTGGCCGATGACGAACAGCAGCGTGACCGTCCAGACCAGCGCGCGCGCCGCGAAGCCGAGCAGCGCGAGCGCAGTGACCGCCTCGCCGTCACCGGCGCGCCGGCGCGCCACCTTGCGCTCCAGCCAGCCGCTGATGAAGCGGTTGGCCCACAACGCCGCCTGGAGCGTCAGCGCGACCACGGCCGCCGCGTCAATCACCTGCTCGATCTTGCCCGGCAGCTCGAGCGCGGAAGCCCCGGCATACAGCGCAAGCGGCAGCAGCAACCACAGCTTGGTCGCGTCCACCGCCTCCGCCACGATGTCGTCGAACCCGGTCGCGGTCTGCGCCGCCAGCGCCTTGAGCGCGCGCGACACCCCGCGCTTCAGCACCGCCAGCGCCAGCAGCGCGCCGAAGACGATGCCGGCGGCAGCCGACAGGCTATACAGATCGTTGGCCTGCCAGGCCTGGTAGAGCAGCCTCATTGCGCGCTTCCTTCCCGGCGCCAGCGGCCGATGAACTCCAGCAGCTCGCGCGGCGGCCTGATCCAGAGGTCGGCCGCCGTCGCGCGGCATTCCGGGCGCACCAGCACGGCGAGACCGCGCGCCTTGACCGCCTCGAACGCGTCCTCGTCGGTCACGTCGTCGCCGAGATACGCCACCACGCTGTCCGATGCCGTTTCGGACAGCACCGCCTTCACGGCATGCTGCTTGTTGGTGCCGCGCGCGCGCAGCTCGATGCCGCCGTCGAAGGGCAGCCATTCGAGAACGCCGCCGCCGGCGAGCGGCTTCCACGCCGACGTCAGCTGCTCGCGCAGCCGGGCAATCGTGAGCGCCGGCAATCCCCTCCAGTGCAGCGCGATGCTCGCCGGCTTGCGCTCGAGCCGGGCGCCCGTGCGCCCGAGCGCGGCCAGGCGGGCCTGCGCCTCCGCCAACGCCGCGCGCGCCGCCACTTCCGGCTCCTTCCCGCCCACCTCGCCTTCGGGCGAAATGCGTTCCCAACCGTGCGCGCCCCAGATCTCCGGACATCCGCCCGGCGGCAGCAACGCCGCTACCTCCGCGGCGCGCCTGCCGCTCACGATCACCACGCGGGTATCCTCCTGGTTCACAAGCGCGCGCAGCAGTTCGGCGACGCCGGGATACGGGACGGCCTGCTCGGGCCGGATCCTGAACGGCGCGAGCGTCCCGTCATAGTCGAGCATCAGCACGCGCCGGCGCGACGCCGCAAGCCGCTCGTAGAAGGCAGCCATGTCAACACGGGGGCTGAGCACCTGCATCGTGCTCACTCCAGCTCGAGACGGTCGGCGGCGCCGCTCGCGAGCCCCACCATCAGCGTGAGGTGCTCCCTCAGGTGCCGCGTGATGAGAAAGTTCTCGCGCACGAACTGCTGCGCCTTGCGCCCCATTTCCCCGAGGCGATCGCGGTTGCGCAGCAGGTAGCGCGCGCGCAGGGCCGCGCCCTCGGGCGTGCTCACCAGGAAGCCGGTGTGATGGTTCACGATCTGCAGCCGGATGCCGCCGGTGTCGCCGCCGATCACGGGTTTTCCCTTCCACATGGACTCGGTCACCGTCAGCCCGAAGCCCTCGCGCGTGGACTTCTGCAGCACGATGTCGGCGGCGCGCTGCAGGGCATTGATCGTGCGATGGGCGTCGCCGGGGAGCTGCAGGACGTGGATGTCGCCGTCCCCCTCGGCGGCAGCGCGGACCTCCGCCAGCACCGCCGCGCCCTCGGGATCGTCGGTCGCGCGGCCGCCCGCCAGCACGAGCTGCAGCGAAGGCGCGAATTCCTTGACCAGCCGATAGACGTGGATCACGCCGAGCGGGTCCTTGAAACGGTCGTAGCGCGAGACCTGCAGCATGAGCGGCCTGCCACGATCAATCTGGAACTGGGCGCATTCCGCGTCAATCTCCTTACGGTCGAGCTCCAGGTTCTTCTCGCTCAGGGGATCAATGCTCGGCGCGATCAGATAGACGGGGTGCGGCAGCACCTGGGCGAAATCGGCCAGCGAGAAGATGCTGGCGTCGTAGGCGGAGACGAACGCGCGCAGATAATTCCAGGTGCTGCGGTGAGGGTGGCTCAGATCAATGTGGCAGCGCCACACCCATTTCGCCCTGCGCTGCGGGAAATGCCTGATCAGGGCCGCCGGCTGCGGATCGTGCACGAACACGATGTCGGCCTCCTCGAGCTGCGGCCTCAGCCGTTCCGCGTTCTCCGCGTTGACCTCCTCGTAGTGCTTGAGCAGCGCCGGGGCGATGTCGAGGGTCATGCCCTGCAGCGCATTGTGGAAGCGCTTGGTGCAGTCGAAAAAGATTTCATCGCCCTGGAGCACTTCCCAGCGCGTGCGGATGCCGAGCTCCTGCTTGAAGGGGACCAGCTTGGCGAGAATCTCCGCCACACCCCCGCCCTCGCGCGTGGAATTGACGTGCACCACGCGCAGGCCCTTGAGCGGAACGCACAGCTGCCGCAACTGGCGGATCACGTCTTCTCCCGCAACGGCGGCGTAGTTGCCGAGAAAAGCGCTCATGACGCCGCCCCCAGATGCCGGCCCACCACGCGTGACAGTTCTTTCCGCAGATCGGTGAGCGTGGTGAAGTAGGGGTCCACCTCGGCGAGCGCGTTGCCCAGGGCCGAGTAGGCGTCGCCGTAGCGGGAAAGCCACGAGCGGAAGTCATCAATGCGCAGGGGCGGCCGGCGCCGGGCCTCCACGAAGTGATAGTAGATGCTGCCCGCCGACATCGCGGGAAGCGCCGCCACCAGCTCGGGCGGCCGGGCGAGGATGCGGCCGGTGTCGAAGACCACGATCTGCGCGCGGATGAACTGAAACTGCTGCTCGGGCTTGGCCCACGTCAGGTACTCGCCTTCGTCAATGCGCTGCTCCAGAACGTCGGTCAGCTCGCGCCGCAGCGCCTCGATGTCCGTGAACCCGGCCGGGTCAATCATGCCGAGCCGCTCGGCGAGCTTGTTGTCGTGCAGCCCGTGCCGCGCCCACGAGGCGAAGTCGTTCGAGTACTCCGGGTCGTCGAAGCTCGGCCGCAGCAATCCGCCCCAGAAGTGGTAGTCAATGCAGCCGGGGTGCACGGCGAGCAGCCGGTCGCGCAGCTCGCGCAGGTTTTGCGCGCGCACGCCGGTCGCGATCTGGACCAGCGCGCAGTCCTTGATGACGAAAGGTTCGGCTTTTTCCCCGGCAGGGTTCACGCGCTCTCTCTTGTCCGTTCGGCTCGATGTCCGCGGCCCCGGCATGGAGCAAGGCTTGCCCCGCGCGCGCTGCGACGGACCGGTCTTCTTGAGTCCCGCCCTTTCCTCGACAGGGCGGCACGGGATGGTGTTATTGGCGTTATCTGAATTGGTTACAGCGGCTCCCTAAAAGTTCCCGCGAATGTTGCGGCGCGGCGACCGGCCGTTGATGCGGAAAGAGATGACAGCGGCGTTGCCGTCCGCACCCGCGCGCGGAAAATCAGGCCGGGACGCCTGCCAGGAAGGCGATCGCCGCGCCGTAGGCTGCGATCAGCACGCCGCCTTCGACGCGGTTCACCACGTAGCCGCGCCACATCACCGGCAGCACGATCGCGGACAGGGCGAGCATCGTGAGCAGCTCGCGGCGCCCGACACCGCCTGCATCGAGCGGCTGGATGGCCGCGGCGATGCCCAGGATGCAGAACACGTTGAAGATGTTGGAGCCGACGACGTTGCCGACCGCAATGTCGCCGCTCTTCCGGATCGCGGCAAGCACCGAGGTGACGAGCTCGGGCAGGGTGGTGCCGGCGGCGACCACCGTGATCCCCACCACGGCGTCGCTCAGTCCCGCTGCGCGCGCGATCACCACGGCGCCGCTGACCAGCAGTTGCGCCCCGCCCGCGAGCAATGCGACGCCGAGCACGATGAAGCCCAGGTCGAATCCAACGTGCGCGCTCACCCGCGGCGCTTCTTCGCGGTACTCCTCGAGCACGCGGCGGTTGCGCTCGCGCCGTGCCAGCGCCACGCTGAAGGCGAGGTAGGCCGCCAGCGCCGCGAGGAACAGCGCCCCATCGAGCCGCCCGATCGAGCCGTCGGCCGCCGCGAACAGGAGCGCGACCGCCGCCAGAATCATGACCGGGACATCGATGCGGACGAGCTGAAACTCGACCTTGAGCGGCGAGATCAGCGCGGTGAGCCCGAGGATGAGCCCGGTGTTGAGCATGTTGGCGCCGATCACGTTGCCGATCGAGATGCCTTCCCGGCCTTGCCACGAAGCCTCCAGGACCACGAACAGCTCCGGCGTGCTGGTGGCGAACGCGACCACGGTCAACCCGACCACGAGCGCACTCATTCCGAAGCGCAGGGCGAGGGAAGCGGCCCCCTTTACCAAGGCGCTCGCGCCGAAATACAGCGTGACGAGGCCGGCGATGACGAAAAGGACGGGCTGCAGCGGAAGGGTTGCGGTCACCGGGGAGCGCCGTCCGGATTGCCGGCAGACCTTACCGCGGCGCGGCGATCAGGATGATGTGCACGCGGTACGGGCCGTGCGCGCCGAGCGTCACGGTCTGCTCGATGTCGGCGGTACGCGAGGGGCCCGAGATGAAGTTGACCGCGCGTGGCGGCCGATCGAGCTCGGCACGCACGAGGTCCCACGCCTCTTCCATCCCGCGCACGATACGGGAAACCGGAAGGACGGCGATATGGGTCTCGGGGAGCAGGCTTACGGCGGCGGGGGTCTGCTCACCCGACACCGTCATCAGCGTCCCGGTTTCGGCGATCGCGCAGAACGCGCCGGTGATGCCGACGAGATCGGCGTCCCGCGCCTCGCGCACTGCGATCTCGATGCCGGCCGTGCGCCAGTCGAGCGCCGCGAGCTCGGCCCAGCACACCGCCTGCCGCGGCAGCCGGTGCTGCGCGAGGTAACGCGCCACTGCTTCCGGCACGGCGAGCGGCGTCCCGACCTCCTCCACCGTGCTGGCGAGCTTGAGCGCCTGCTCGCGGAACCGCGCGACGGGATCCCAGTCCGCGCGCGGCCGTGCGTTCTGTGGATGCGCCGCGATGTGCCCGCGCACCGCTTCGCGCTCCTCCGCAGTGGATGCCGGAGGCTTGCCCTGCCGCGCGCGGATGCGCCCAAGAATGCTTTCACGCGCACTCATGCGGTGAAAGCATTCTCAACAAGAAACACAAGGAAAGGGCGCCATGAGGATAGCAACGAGCCGCCGGTGACGCTCCATCAGTCACGAGCCACGCATCAGCCAAGGGTGGGCATGTTGAACCCCGGCGCGGCGGTGTCGGTGCCCGGCCAGCGCGTGGTCACCACCTTGCCGCGGGTGTAGAAGCGCACGCCCTCCATGCCGTGCATGTGCTGGTCGCCGAAGAGCGAGGAGCGCCAGCCGCCGAAGGAAAAGAACGCAATCGGCACCGGGATCGGGACGTTCACGCCCACCATGCCGACCTCGATCTCGCGCTCGAACCTGCGCGCCGCGCCGCCGGAGCGCGTGAATACCGCGGTGCCGTTGGCGTAGGGGTTCGCATTGATCAGGCGGATCGCCTCGTCGAGCGTTTTCGCACGCAGCACGACCAGCACCGGGCCGAAGATCTCGTCCCGATAGATCGTCATGTCGGGCCTGACGTGATCGAAGAGCGACGCCCCCAGGAAGAAGCCTTCCTCGTGCTCCGTCACCTTGAGGCCGCGCCCGTCGAGCACGAGCTTCGCGCCTTCCGCGACGCCCCTGTCCACGTAAGCCGCGACCTTGTCGCGGTGCGCGCGCGTCACGAGCGGCCCCATGTCCATACCGTCCGCGTCTCCCGGCCCGATCCTGAGCGCCTGCGCCTTCTGCCTGAGCTTCGCGACCAGCGGGTCGCCGGCCGCGCCGACCGCCACTACCGCCGAGATCGCCATGCAGCGCTCGCCGGCCGAGCCGTACGCCGCACCGATCAGGGCATCGGCGGTGAATTCGAGGTCCGCGTCGGGCAGCACCACCGCGTGGTTCTTCGCCCCGCCCAGCGCCTGCACGCGCTTGCCGTTCTTCGCACAGGTCTCGTAGATGTATTTTGCGATCGGGGTCGAGCCGACGAAGGACAGGGCCTTGATGTCCGGGTGCGCGAGGATCGCGTCCACCGCCTCCTTGTCGCCGTGCACCACGTTGAATACGCCGTCCGGCAGCCCCGCCTGCTTGAGCAATTCCGCCATGCGCATCGAGGCCGACGGCACCTTCTCGGAGGGCTTGAGCACGAAGGTGTTGCCGCAGGCGATCGCCACCGGGAACATCCACAGCGGCACCATCACCGGGAAATTGAACGGCGTCACGCCGGCGCACACGCCGAGCGGCTGGCGCAGCGAGTGGCAGTCCACGCCGGTTCCCACCTCCTCGCTGTGCTCGCCCTTGATGAGATGCGGGATTCCCGTCGCGAACTCGACCACCTCGATCCCGCGCTGTACCGAGCCGGAGGCGTCCGCCAGCGTTTTGCCGTGCTCCTCGGTGACGAGCCGCGCGAGCTCCGGGCGGTGCGCCTCGAGCAGTTCGCGGTACTTCATCAGGATGCGCGCGCGCCGCAGCGGCGGCGTGTCGCGCCACCCCGGATAGGCCTCGCGCGCGGATTTCACCGCCTCATCCACGTCGGCGGCGTTGCAGAACGCAACCCTGCGGGTGACGCGCCCGGTGGCGGGGTTGGTGACCTCGCCGGTGCGGGCGCTCGCTGCGGGCCGCTGCCTGCCGCCGACCCACATCGGCACGACATTGGCCCGGGAAGGCTCGCGTGGATCGTTCATCGTCGGCTCCATGCTGGCGACGGCCGGTTGCAGTGCGCTGGACCGCGCACGCCACTCACGCCCGGCCGAAGTGGAGGCAGTCTATCACGGCGGCGCCTTGCCGCCCGCCGGCGGCAGACGCCGGATCCGGCCTCGTTCAGCTCTTCGGGCGCCGCCCCTGCGCGTGCAGGATCAGGATGTCGCGCACGGCACGGTTGAGCGGCGTGGGTACGCCGGCCGCTTCCCCGAGCTCGACCACGGCGCCGCTCAGCCATTCCACTTCGAGACGGTTGCCGCGCTCCAGGTCGTGGTGCATCGAGGAAGTCATGGTGGCCGGCAGCCCGTCAGCGAACGCCAGCCGCTGTTCCGCGTAGTCTTCGTCAAGCGCCACACCCTGTGCGCGCCCGACCTCCACGGCTTCTTTCATGACTCCCAACAAGAACGCACGCGTTTGTGCGTTCTTGCGAACCGGCCCGATCGGCAGCCGCGTCGCCGCGGTCGTCGCCGACAGCCCGACCAGGAACACGAATTTCTCCCAGATCGCGCGGCGCACGTCGTTTGTCAGCGTGGCCT